>CAMFEP010000108.1 GCA_945949405.1 Kiritimatiellales bacterium | reverse complement strand
GCCCCCAACACCGCCAGCCCCGCCCCGCTTCCCCGGCACGCCCCATCGTCCCCCGTCAGCCGTTCGGCCGCCTTGCGAAATAGATACGGCGCGGTCACCAGGCCAGCCCCCGCCAGCACCATCGCGTAGGCCAGAAAAATCGGCACATACCGCCAGGCGGAGGGATGCCAGCGCGCCATTTCCAGAATCGGCGCCGGCAGCATGATCAACAGCCCCCCCAGCGCCCGCGCGGCCAGCAACTCCTCCACAAACACACAGATCAACACCACCGCCAGCGGCACCAGCACGAAAAGCCACTCGCGGTACGCCTCCAGAAATCCAAGCGGTCCGTGATACACCAGCATGCCGCACCACCCCAGCACGATCGCCGTCAAGACCCACGCCAGCATCCGGTTGCGCGGAAACGCCGCAAGCCCACGGCGCGCCAATGCCGGCGCCACACACCCCACGCCGCCCAACGCCAGCAGCAGCCCCCCCAACATCACCGCCATGAGTTCCAACGTATGCATCGGTTCAATCTCGTCACCAGGGAACGTCCCACTCCATCATCGGGTCTTCTTCTTCGGGCGCGGCCCCGTCCTTATTACCTTCCCCGCTGCGCTTTTGCCATAAGTCTTTGGAAAAGTTGATCGGATACCAGCGCGGCGCGGCACGCGTGCCGGTCAGTTTGAATTCAAAAAGTTTGCTGAATATATACGTCGGGACACGAATGATTTTCCCCATGAGCGTGTGGCTCTTCAAAAATGTCAGCTGCACGTCGAAGTCGAGGCTGCCGTCGAATCCGTAACTCCCCTTGCCCATCAAACTCAAAATATCGCCCTCCAACAGCAATTTTTCCGTGCGCATGCGCCCTCCGCCCATCGTGAAGTCGGCCCGCACGTCCGACTGGCCGATCAACAGGTTGAGTCCCGGAATGGTCCGCCGCAAATAATCCGAAAGCCCGCCAAAAATCGGCAGCATGAAAATGCGCCCGCGCTTGATGATCAGTTCCCCGCCGCCCTGCAATGTCTCGCGCTGCGCCTTCCCCGTCAGCCCATCCACCGTCACACGCCCCGCAAGCCGCCCCGCATACTCGTTGGGCGTCGCCTCCATCAACGTGATCGCAATCTGGTTGAAGTTCGCGTCCGCCACGGCCATCTCCATGCGGTACTGCACGTTCGAGGCATTCGCCAGCGCACGGCGCCATTCCGCGCGCCCCTCCAGGGTTCCACCAAACCAGCTTGCCTTCAAATCCTCAATCGCATTGGTCCCGCCCGCCATGTGCAGGCGAAACGTGCAATCCCGAAAATCCTGCTTGCCCGCGCCCAGCAATCCAAACGCCAGGTCGGCATCCAGCGCGACGTTGCGCGGATTGCGCAAATCCACCAGGCCGTTGCCCGCCATCGTGTAGGGCGGTGCAAATCGAAACGCCGTGCGCACCGTGTTGGTGAAAACCCCCGTGATCTGTGCCGCCGCCACCGGATCGATGCCCGACACCGTATCGAATTCCAAGGTGCTGGAACCTTGGCTCTGCCGGATCGTCAGCCCCCCGCGCGCCACGCCTTCTTCCCGCACGATTGTCAATGGACGGATTTCGGCAGTGAATGTTCCCTTGCTCCAGCTCAATTGCACCAACCCCTCGGCGCGCATGGCGTCCACCCCGCGATACACGGGATTTTCAAGCCACAATTGAATCCGGACGTCTGACTCCTGCGGCGCGCCACCGGGAACATGGAATGACCAGTCCGCGCGCGGCATGCTCTCCGGAAACTGGAAGTTTCGGATGATTTTGGGCGCGATGCGCACGCGCGTGGCGTCGAAAATCGGAATCAGCACCGCCGGGTCGCCCTCCGCCGAACCCTCCCCGCTCAAATCCCCGCCCCGCCCACGCGCCAGACTTCCCCGCGCTTCCAGCGTGCGTTCCTCGTGCTGCAGCACCGCGTCAATGTGATCCAGCCGCCACGCCTCGGCATCCCCCGCCAGTTCCCCCTCCAGCGCATTGATCCACACGTGCTCGATTTCCACGTTCTGTAGCACCACCCGCAGCGCCAGCGGCGTCTGCGCCGCCGGCGCAGGCTTGCGCGCCAGCATCTCCGGGCGCACCAGGCCGTTCTGAATTGTGATGCCCGAAACCATCGGCCGCCCGAGCACCCCCTCATACAAATTGATGCCCAGCTCCACCCGCCGCGCCTCGAGCACCGCCGGCCCGATCTGCTTGCGTTGAAAGATGCGCACGTCATCCGCGATAAATCCACGCAAAGGACTATAACGCAAATGGCGTACCTCCAGCGCATACGCCTGTTCCGGCTTGGGCACCAGCCAGCGGCGCACCAGCCAGTCGGGAATGCCCACCAGCGCCATGTAAAGGCCCACCCCGATCACCGCCAAAATGGCCACATCAAGCATGTGCAGCAACGCCCGCCCGAGGCGTCGCCCGAAGGTTTGCGATTTGCGGTTGGCCATGGCGGTGGGGTTAGCTTACGGCGTGGGCCACAGGTCGCGGCCCAGCAACTCGGCAACAACGGAACTCAAGGTGAAGACCACGTCATGCCCCTTGACCATGGCATAGCAGCTGTCCGTGCGCACCGGCGCGCCCAGCACAATCGATTTTTGGATGCCCGCCTCGCCGCTCAGCCCCAGCGTCAACACCACCGTGCCAGGCTCCAGTCCATAAACCGTCAGATTGGTCGGATTCAAGACCTCCGCACGCAGCGCCCGCAGATTGGATACGAAAAAGAGCGCATCGCTGACCACATCCTGCGCCACCGCATTGCTTACCCCCAGCGCCCGCCAGGTGTCGCCCGCCCGCACCACAGTTTGCGTGGTGCCCGCCTTTTCCAGCACAAGGCGCTGCACGCTCTCCATCGGCACCGCCAGCATCGTGCGGTCACGGAACACCAACGGGTCCAGCGGATCGATCCCCAGCACTTGCAACGCACTCACCGGCAGCCGCCGGATTTCCGGGGACGACGCAAATCGCGCATACACCGCGTCCACGCCGTCCGTCGCCACCCCCACCGATAAGGCATCCCCATCCCCTGTCCAGTTCGGTGCGGCGGCTTCAGCCGCAGCGATGGATATCGTCGCGATGCCCGGCGCCGCGCCAGGCGCGCCCACCGCCAAAACTCCGGTCGGAACGCCAGTATCAAGCCGCACCACGCAGAGCGGATCCGCCAGCGCCGCCAGCGCACTGTTGGTTTCTTCCCCATCCACGAACGCCAGTGTGCGCCACTGGGTCAGCCCCTGCACGAGGTCCGCCACCGCCTGCTGGTCTGCGCGCCAACGCACCGGGTCCACCAGATTCCAGCCCGTCACCTCGCGCGCCATCTCCAGTTTGCGATCCCACTGCCGCAGACGGATCGAATTGACCGCGTCCGGCGCCAGCCCGAACACATCCCGCTCGCGCAAATCATCTTCGCTCACCACAAGCCATTCGAGTTGCGTCGGCTGGATCGTGTAAATCGAATCGACGTCCCGCCGCATCGCATACACCGTCCCGTCATCCGTCTCCGCACCCGTATCTGTGGATTTGCCCACCACCAGTTCGTACGCCACCAGATCCCCGTCCAGCCACACCTGGATGCGCGCCGCCGCCTCATCCACCGCCAGCCCATATGGCTCCAGCCTTGGGTCCCCACCCGTCGCCGGTCCGCTGTAGCCAGGGTCGCTGCCCCCCCCTCCTGCCTTTGCCGTTGCCTTGGCCTGCACCCCCTCCTCCGCCCCCTCCCCATCCGAGACAAACCGCACCGCCTCCATCGCGAACAATTGATCCAGCAGGTGCCGCACAAGCCCCTCGTCCGCGCGCCCCGCCACGGGCTGGCGCAACAGCCAGACGCCGTCTTCCCGTGCCAGCCGCACGAACCCCCGCCCAGCCCGGTGCAATTCCACGCGCGATACGCGTTCCGGCGTTCCTCCCATCACATGGGCGTCGCGCAACACATCCACCGACGCGGGCACCAGGCCACGCAAGGCCTCCCCCGTCCCGATCACATCCCCGCTCCTGGCAAACTTGACGTACAGCAGCCCGCCGAGCGGTGCTTTTTGCCCCACCAGCAATTCGCGCTGCTGCGCGCCATCGTCTATCGTCCACCGCGCCCACGGCGCGGCAAGCCCGTAATCCGCCAGCCCCACCCCCCGCTGCGTTCGCTGCGCCGGGGTGATGATTTCCTCGCGCGTCAGGGTCTCCAGCACGCTCAAAATCCGCTCCACCTGCCCCCCGTCCGCGCGGGCGCGCACCGGCGCCTGGAGATACCACTGATCGTCTTGCTTGGTCAGACCCACACGCAAATCACCGGCTTGAATCGAAAGCGCCACCACGCCGTCCGGATGCCAGACCAGCAGCGGACTGCCAAGCTGCAACGCCTTGCGCTCCGCCCGCTCGCCATGCTCCGACAACCACAGCCCCGCCCCCACCACGCACACGGCCATGATCAAAATCAGTGTGGTCTTTAACTTCATGTCAGGATCCGCTGAACATCACGTCTCGGTGCCGGATTTGCAACTGACCGTAGGGGCTCCGCTTGCGGAGACCGCTTGCGTGAACAGGTCACGTTTCCGAACTTAGGACACCGCCAACAGTTTGAATATATTTCGGATTCTCCGCTCACCGTCTCCGCGTAAACCAAACCCCCGCGCCAAAGGCCGCCACCACCAGCGGCAACCCGCCGACCATCAGCAAAAAGGCGACCCGCGCCTGCTTGTCATCCATGTCCAGCCGCAGGTCGATCGGCGCCTTCGCGCCAATCGCCAACAGCTCCTCGCGCGCGATCAACCAGTTCACCGCGTTCATCAAAAAATCGACGTTGCCACCCACCCCACCCGCCAGCGCGCCGTTCGACACAAAATCCGAATCGCCCACCACCACGATCCGCGTCGGCTGCAACTCCAACTGAATCCCTTCTCCGGCCCCGCGCTCCACCGCCACCGCCACCGAAACCGGCGCCGCGCGATCTGCGTCCGCATCGAACCTCGCCGGATTTTGATTGAAGTTGAACTCGGCCCAGCCCTCCTTCGTCATCGCCAGGCTCGTGACGCGCGGCCGGTCCGCGGGCAGCTTGTCCGCCGCCGCGCCCGCCTCCGCTTCCACCAGCGGCTCCACCGAGCGCGGCTGGTAAAACATCGTCACCATGCCCCCGAGCGGCTTGGTGATCGGATGCGCCCCATAATCGCGTATAAACAGCTCGCGCCCCGTCATGGTCAGCCCCACCACCACGTCGCGCGCCAGGCGCACCCCCCACGTCTCGAGCAAACGCTCCAGCCCCGTGGTCGTCCCCGGATCAGCCAGCACCAGCAACCGCCCGCTGCGATCAAGATACTCCCCAATGCGCGTCGCCTCGCTGTCCGCCAGCTGCATTTCCGGTCCCGCCACGATCAGCGTGCTGCAATCCTCCGGCACCGCCCCCACCTCCGCCAGCAGCAGCGCCTTGACCTCGAGATTGTCGCGCCGCAAAATCCGCGCCACCGTCGCATACCCCGCGGGACTGCTGAACTCCTCGATGTTGCGCTCGCCATGCCCCGTCAACACATACACAACGGGCCGCCGCTCCTGCGCCAGCCCCTGGATCGCCGAGGAAATCACCTGCTCGCCCTGGAACCCGCGCTTTTTCTTTTCCACGTTCACGCGCCCGGTGCTTGCCAGTTGGCTGCTGTCGATCAGCCGCTCGTAATCGACCAGCTCCTGCTCCGGCACGATCTTGTGCCGCCCGTCCATCGTCACCACCACCACGTTGGCCTCGGTCAGATCGTATAGCGCCGTCAGCTCGCGCGCGCGCGCCAGATCGCGGTCCGGGTCCACGGCCTCCACGCTGATGTCCAGCCCGTCAATGCGCCTCGCCACTTGCACATATTCTTCGAGCAGGTGCCGCACCTCGTCTCCCAACGGCATGTCGGCCTGGAAAACGGTGATGAACCGCACCGTGCCATGAATCCCGTCGAGCATGTTCAATGTCTTTTCGGAAAGCACATAGTACTGCAACGAACTGATATCCCAGCGCTCCGCGAAATGGCGGTATGCCCCGTAATTCAACAGCCCCGTCAGCACCGCCGCCAGCGTGATCGCCATGCACACGTTGGCCCCCGTCGCCACGCGCCGCCGCCGCTGCTGCCACAAAGCCTTGCGCCCCTCCTGGCGATCGCTCGCCGGCCGCAGGCTGGCTTCCCCGCCAGGAATGGCTCCCCCCGATGTTGGTATCGGCTCGGTCATCGTCCGCTCCATTCTGCGGCAATTCCGGGGTGGCCCGTGCGCTCCGCGCGCGGGCAAACAGATTCATGCAACCTGCTGGCACATCTGTGCTTCACCGCCATCGCTGCGACTCCAGCATGCGGGTTGCCGTGAACAACAGGAAAATCACCGTCGTCACGTATAGCACGATCGGCGGAAACTCCACCACGCCGCGCGCAAATTGCTCCAGGTGCCGCGTCACAGATATCGCATCCGCCAGCCTCTCGGGCACGCCCGGCGTCTCCTTCAAAATCCAGCCCGCCAGCAGCATCACCCACAGCACGCAGAAGGTGCAGATCGCCGCCACAATCTGGTTGCGCGTTGTCAGGGACACCACCAGCGCCACCGCCAGAAACGCGCTGGTCACCAGCGCCGTCGCGATGCCCCCGCCCAGCAGTGCGCCCAAGTCCAGATTGTGCAGCGTCAGCGTCGGGCTCAAGCGCTCAAGAATGAACGCGTAGCTCAGCGTCGGCGCCACCGCCAGCAGCAAAAATGTCAGCGCGCCGGCATATTTGCCCAGCACAATCTCCAGCTCCGTCACCGGCGCCGTGAGCAATGTCTCGATCGTCCCCGAGCGCTTCTCTTCCACGAAAAGCCGCATCGCCACCACCGTCACCAGGATCGGCATCCAGAACATCACGCTGCCAAAGAGCAGCAGCGCGATCGGCTCCGGCCGCCCTTCGTTACGAAAAGCCGCAATCCAAAACGTGAACGCCGTCGCCCCCAGATACGCCACCAGCGTCACATACGCCACCGGCGACAAAAAACACGCCATCATCTCCCGCCGCCAAATCGCATGAAACCGCCGCGGGTTCATAAAGAGCCCCTCCGAACTCGCCCGAGTCCGCGAAGGGCGATGACGGTGCGGTGTGCGTTTGGCTGCCCGCGCAGAAGGGCTTGCCAGCCGTAGGCTGGATGCGAATATGGAATGGCAGATTTATCCCGCACCGAGCGGGATGTG
>CAMFEP010000107.1 GCA_945949405.1 Kiritimatiellales bacterium | reverse complement strand
GCGGAGATCGCGGAAAATCTGGTGTGGGCTCGAATCGCTGATAGCACGATTCGAGCCCACGGATGCCAATTTCGGCCCGAACCGGCCTCTCACCGGTTCGGGCAGGAAAGAATAATCATCCGCGGCCTCTGCGTCTCCGCGAGCGCTTTCCGTGCCGAATGTGTCAACCTACAGCCGGACGGGAAACAAAGAAGAACCGCAGAATATCGAACAAGGAACCGCAGATTTTAGAAGTTCGGCACTTTGGCAGATGAAGGGCTTTAACCCACCCCGTCCTGCGGGCACCTCGCCTCCGGCGAGCAAGCCCTCCGGTGGAGGGGATACGGAAGAAAGCCGGCGTGCCGCATCCGAAGAGGACCGCGCGAGCGCGGCCCCTACGGGGGAGCGGAGAGAGATCAATAGGTCTTGCGGATGTGGGAGGGGGGGATGCGGAGCATGAGGCGGTATTTGGCGATGGTGCGGCGGGCGATGTTGATGCCGCGTTCGGAAAGTTTTTCCATAATTTCCTGGTCGGAAAGCGGCTTGTCGGGATCTTCGTTCGCGACGAGGGTATTGATGATGTCCTTGACGGTCTTGTTCGAGATTTCGGAGCCATCGGCGGTTTTGATGCCGGGGGTGAAAAAATATTTCAGTTCGTAGATGCCGCTGGGGGTCTTCATGTACTTACCGGAAACCGCGCGGCTGACCGTGGTTTCATGCACGCCCACACGCCCGGCGATTTCTGCCATGGTCAGCGGTTTCAGGTGAGAGACGCCGTGTTCGAGGAATTCCTGCTGGGTCGTCACGATTTCGTTGGAGATGCGAGTGATCGTGCGCTGGCGCTGGTAGATGCTCTTGATCAGGAAGACGCCGGCACGAATGCGCTCCTGGATGTAGGTCTTGACCTCGGGGGTGGTGGTGGGATCGGCGAGGAGCGTGCGGTAGTGGTTGCTGATACGCACATGCGGAAGTTGCTCATCGTTGAGCATGACCACATACTTGCCATCGATCTTTTGCACGGCGATTTCGGGAAGCACATAGGTGGTGGCGGCGTCGGTGAAGAGGCGGCCGGGTTTGGGGTCCAACGTGGCGATGATTTTGGTGGCGAGTTGGACCTCGTCCTGGGAGACCTTCAAGGCGCGGGCGATTTCGGCGTATTTGCGGGTGCCGAGCAGGTCCAGGTGATCGCGGACGATCGCGCCGGGCAATTCATCGGCCTTGTTCAGGCGCGTGAGCTGGACCAGGAGGCATTCCTTCAGGTCTCGGGAACCGACGCCGGTCGGATGAAAGTCCTGAATGAGCGTCAAGACATCCGTGAGGTGGCCGGGATCCGAGCCCACGCTTTGGGCGATGTCTTCGATGGTTCCGGTGAGGTAACCGTCATCGTTGATGCTCCCGATGATCAGTTCGCCGATTTGCTGATCCTTCTCGGAGAGGCCGGACATCTTGAGTTGTCCCATGAGGTGTTCCTGGAGGGACTCCTGCTGGGGCAGGGAGTCGAGCATGAACTGGCGGCGCTCCTCGTCCTCTGTGGTATAGGGGCGGGCCTGCGCGTCCTGCATGAAATAATCGCGCCATTCCTCATCGATCTTGGTGAGCACCTCGATTTCCTTGTCGAAGTTGAGTTCCTCGCGCTGCTCCTTCTCGTTGACCTCGCCGGTGCCGGGCTCGATCTCGACGGATTCGTGATTTTCGGGACCTTCCTCGATGGTGGGGTTTTGCTCGATCTCCTTCTGGATCATGGCGCGCAGTTCCAGAATGGGCAACTGAAGCATTTCCAGTGATTGGCGCAACTGGGGCGCCAGCATCATCTGGAGGCGTTGCGACTGCGATAGCGAAAGTGATTGGCCTGGCATGTGACGTCCAAATTGTGTACGGTCTGTGCCGTACTCTAGACCAAGCGGCGCGGGGCACAAAGGAAAAAGGGGCCGGTGCCTGACGTCGAGCCGAGGGCGGCGAGGCGGCCGCTCCTCCCGTGGCAACAGGGCCCCGACAGGTTCCCGACCGAATCGGCTTGGTCGCCGTCGGTCAACTTTCAGGAGACGCATGCCTTTAACCCTTTGTGTGGTTGCCAGCGGCAGTTCGGGGAATTGCATTTATGTGGCCTCCGCGACCACGCGCGTGCTGGTGGATGCGGGGTTGAGCGGGCGGGAAACCCAACGGCGGCTGGGGGAACTGGGGATTGACCCTGGGGGACTGCACGCGATTTGCGTGACCCACGAGCATGCCGATCACCGGGCGGGACTGCCCGCGTTGCATCAGCGCCATGGTGTAAAGCTGTATGCCAACGCGGGCACGATCGACGCGATTGAGCATGAGAGCGCGCGCGGGGTGCTGGCGTGGGAGGTGTTTACCACGGGGGTGCCCTTCATGGTGGGGGATTTACGGATCGAGCCATTCCCGGTGCCGCATGATTCCTACGATCCGGTGGGCTTCGTGGTTTCGAATGGCAACAGCCGTGTGGGGCTGGTGACGGACATGGGGATGGCCACGGCGGTGGTGCGCGAGCGGCTGAAAAATTGCCATGCGGTGGTGATGGAGAGCAACCATGACGAGGAGATGCTGCGCAACTCAAGCCGACCCTGGTCGCTCAAGCAGCGGATTTTGGGACGGCAGGGGCATTTATCCAATGCGCAGGCGGCGGAGTTGCTGACGGAGATTGCCTGGCCGGAGATGCGCTATGTGTTTTTGGCGCACATCAGCGAGGATTGCAACAGGCCCGAGGTGGCGTTGACGGTGATGCGCCGGGCACTCACGGCGGCGGGGCATCCGCAGGTGGACGTGAAGCTGACCTACGGGGATCGGGCGAGCGAGTTGGTGATGGTGTGAGGGGGAAGGGGGATGGCAGGGGAGGAGGTGTCAGGTTTCAGGTGTCAGGGTTCAGGGTGGGAAAGGGACATCGGGATCGATTCCGATTCCGATAGCGATTCCGACCCCGATGGGGACAGACAAAATTCCGGCTCACGGGGTGAAGGGTGTCAGGTTGAAGGGTAGGTCGGGGGGGATGCCGTTGGTGCCATCGTTGGCTCCGGTGTTTTCCGACTGCCAATTCGCGCCGACATTGGCAATCAGCGGGAGGTATGCGGCGCCAATCGATCCGGTGCGCGGCCCCACGTACTGCGCAGTATCGATGCCACCTGCGATGGACACGGCGGTGGAATTCGTGGCCAACCCAGTGCCGGCGAGACTGCCGAAGGTATTAATCGTCTCACCGTTGTTTGCTATGGCGGCGAGGATGGCGGTGGGGTTGGTCGTGGAGGTGCCTTCAAACGCGAAGATGCCTTCCTCGTTACCGCTAATGGAGATTGTATTGCCGCCAAGCGTTCCGGAAGAGACGCCACGGCCGGCCGTGGACATATTGGTGAACGCGACCACGGTGCCGGCACTGATGACGGATATCCCCGAGTCCCAAATGGCAATGCCTTCGCCCGTATTAAAGGCACCACCACTGCCAATCGGCGAGCCATTCCATTCATTATCGGTTATGTAGATTGTCGTACTCGCGGGAAGCGCGGTCAACGCCACGAGGGCGAAGTCGTCGTTGCCGTCGGCGTTGAAACCGACGAAGGCCACGATATTGCCGGAGGGTGGCGGGGCGGTGGTGCTGGTGGAGGAGGTGGTCGTCGTGGTGATGACGATCTCGGCGCTGGTGCTCGTCGAGGTGGTGGTGGTGACGCTGCCGCCGACGTTATCCTGCAAGCGGTAGAAAAACGGCACGGTGACGTTGATGACGCCATTCGAGCCGACGGGGATTGCGGCCAGATATTGTCAGGTGTTGGTCCAGGGACCGGCGGCGGTGGGGGCCCACTCGACGGCGGCGGTGGTGCCGGCGGTGAGGTTGGATCCGATCAGGGTGCCGTTCGTGAAGGCCACGATTTGGGGGGCGGCCCAGGATTGGGAGGCCAGAGCCAAGATTAAGAAAGCCGCCATACGAATTTTCATGTGATTTTCTCCTGAATGAACGCTGTGCGTGGGGCGATTTTGCCAAGAAGAGGCGAAATGCCAATGGAGAAATGCATGAGATTTTGGTTTGGGTTGGGTCAGGGTGGCGTGTGAAACGACGGCGGACGCAGCGGGGCAAATGCGGCTCGCCACAGGCTCGCCCGCCAGTTGTTACATACAGAGCATATAGCAAGTGCTTGGAGGGCCATGCATAGCGAGCGTCAACGCCGGAGTTCTTCGATGACGCTGGCGGCGGCGCGGGCGGCGGCGCCACCGGCGCCGAGGGCGTGGTTGACGCGCTGCAAGCCGGTGCGGACCGACTCGCGGTGGGGATCATCCGTGAGGAGGCGCAGCACTGCGGCGGCGAGGGGCTTGGGTTTGACGGCGTCCTGGATGAATTCCGGGCAGATTTCATTTCCAGCGACGATGTTGACGATGCCGATGTGGGGGATGCGCACCAGATGTTTGGCCATGAAATAGGTGAGGGGTGAGACGCGGTAGACGATGACCATGGGGCAGAGCATGAGCGACGCTTCCAGGGTGGCGGTGCCCGAGGCGACGATGGCGGCGCGGGCCTGGCGCAGCACCTGGCGTGTTTGCCCGGCGATCACGGTGCAGTGCGTCGGGCCGGCCGGCAAGGTGGCGCGCAGGGTTTCCACTTGCGTGCGGGTGGCTTCGTCCGGGGTCGGGATCAGGAACGAGGCCGTGGGGAGTACGCGTTCGATTTCGCGGGCGGTGGCGAGCAGATCGGGCAGCAGGCGGCGGATTTCGTGTTCGCGGCTACCGGGCAGCAAGGCCACGTTGGGGCCACCGGCCCAAGGCAGGTGGACGGCGGGGGAATCCCAGTCGCGGGCGGTCTCATCGACGAGGGGGTGACCGGCAAAGTCCACGCGCAAATTTGTGCCTTTAAAATAGCGCGCTTCGAAGGGGAAAATCGTGATCAGGCGATCGATAATATTGGCCATGTGGGGGATGCGCGACTGGTGCCAGGCCCAGACCTGGGGGCAGACGTAGTAAATGATCTTGATGCCCATGGCGTGGGCTTTTCTGGCGAAGCGCAGGTTGAAGCCGGGGTAATCCACGAGGATCACGGCGGCGGGGCGGCGCAATTTGGCTTCGTGGAGCATGCGGTTGAAGACGCGGCGGAAAAACCCATAGCGGCGCAGGACCTCCGTGACGCCCATGACGGCCATGTCGGCAATGTCCTGAAGCGTGTCCACGCCGGCGGCGCGCATGCGCGGGCCACCGATGCCGAAAAAGGTCAAGCCGGGGGCTTCCTGGCGCAGGGCGCTTACGAGGGCCGCGGCGCGTTCATCGCCGGAGACTTCACCCGCAATGATCATGAGCGTGGGGGGCTCGGAGGGTTGGGGCGGGGGTGTGGTCACGAGGGCTGCTCGCGGATGTGACGGCAGATTTCGACGGCGAGGTTGAGGGCGCGGGAAGCGTGGCTGGCGGTGACGACGGGGGCGCGGCGGTCGCGCACGCAGGCGACGAAGGCGGCCAGCTCGGCAGCGAGCGGCTCGACCTTGACGATGGGCACGGCTTGCGCGGCGATGCCCTGGGGACTTTTGCGCAGGAGCTGGCCGGTTTGGTTCATGTAATCGAGGGAGACGTAAGTGTCCTGCTGGAAGACGCGGATTTTGCGCATGCGTTCCTGGCTGATGCGGCTGGCGGTGACGTTGGCCACGCAACCGTTGGCGAAGGTCAGGCGCACGTTGGCGATGTCCTCCGAGGTGCTCAAGACATTGACGCCCACGGCGTGAATGTCGCGCACCTCGGCGCGGACGATATGCAGGATGATTTCCAGATCGTGAATCATGAGATCCAGCACGACGCTGACCTCGGTGCCGCGCGGGGGGGCGCCGGGGCGGGGCGGTGGATACGGCGCGAGGCGGATGACTTCGATGAAGCGCGGCTCGGTGAGATGCTCCTCGAGAAATTGCATGACGGGATTAAAGCGTTCGACGTGGCCGACCTGCAGCGTGATGTTGCGCGCGTTGGCGGCGTGGACCATGCGTTCGGCCTCATCGGTGGTGGAGGCGATGGGTTTTTCCATGAGCATGTGCAGGCCGTGGTCGAGGAGCTGGTTGAAGACGGCAAAATGCAAATGGGTGGGGACGACCACGCTCGCGGCTTCGACATGGCGGGCGAGGGTGTCAATATCGGTGTAGGCGCTGGTACGGTACTTGGCGGCGATCTCGGCAGCGCGCTGGGAGTTGACATCGTAAACGCCGACGAGTTCCACATCCGGTAATTCGGAATAGATGCGCGCGTGCCACTGGCCCAGAGCGCCGACGCCGATGACGCCGACCTTGATTTTACGATGCATGGGGGGCCTTTCCGGCGGCGGCGGGCGCGGGCGTCGCAAGCGACGCCCGCGCTACATGATTGTGGGCAGGAAAGGCCACGAAGGCCAGGTTCATGGCGTTGGCGGAGGCGATCAGTTTTTCGCGTTCGAGGAGGATGGCGCGGCCGGCCTCGACGGCGAGGGCGCCGGCCTTGACCTTGCGGAGGAGGCGCAGGGTGCGGTCGCCGATGACGGGGATATCAAAGCGCATATCGTGGCCGGGCTTGGCGATTTTGACGACGACGATTCCGGCTCCGCCCAATTTGCCGGCACGGGCGATGGTTTCATCGGTGCCTTCGAAGGCCTCGACGGCGAGGATGGTGCCTTGCTTGATGACGACGGTCTGGCCGATATCGAGGCCGCTGGTGGTGCGCGCGACGGTCTGGCCCAGGGCGATGTCGGAAAGTTCGACGGTGGTGGGGGCGCGGGCGGAGAGGTTTCCCGCGGCGGGCATGTGGGCTTCCATGAAGGCCAAGGCGGGGAGGAGTTCCACGCCGACGGTGTGCAGCGCGGTGGCGACGGCGCCAAAAATTGTTTCGGCGTTGCGCTGGGGCAGGCTGCGGAGGAGGTCGAACATCGCGCGGTCCATGCGCACGCGAAACAGATTGGTGGGGGTGATCTGTCCGGCCATGACGGCGTGGCGGACGCCGGTGAGTTTGAGCGTGTCGAGCAGGCGGGTGAGCTGGCCGACGTGGAGCCAGTGGGTTTCGTCGACGACGTGGCGAATGGCGGAATCCGTTTCGCCGCGGAAGGCGATGGCGACGAGGCGTTGCACGCCCTGGGTGCGGGCGGATTCGGCGAGCAGGCGCGGGTAGGCGCCTTTGCCGGCGATCAGGGCGAGGTGCTCTGGGAGCGTGGCTTCCATGGGGTGCGAGTGTAGCGCATTGGCGGTGCCGCGCAAAGGGGCTTGATTA
>CAMFEP010000106.1 GCA_945949405.1 Kiritimatiellales bacterium | reverse complement strand
GGGTGGCCGTTGGTGGTGAGGAGCGGGTCGGGGAGGGTGTAGGGGGGGATGCGGGATTCGTCGTAGTTGACGGCGGGCGGGGGTGGCGTGGCGGTGCTCATGTGCAGGCGGGATTTTGGCTTGTTACGTTTGTGGCGTCAACGCATGATGACGGCTGGCATCGGAAACGAATGCGATGTGCGTTTGGTGCGAAACGGGATCGCGATCTTGCCTCATCCGCGGCGTTGCTGCGGGGTGGGGCATACCAAGGGTATAGCCCCACCCCTTGCGCCTTGCGGCTGAAGCAAGCTAGCGATCCCGTTTCGCATCCCGCCTCACGGCGGGCAGCCAAACGCACACCGCGTTTGCCATCGGCGCCATCGCGCCGAAACGGCGCGATGGCGGGTGGAGGTGGGAATTCGGAGCGGATTCATTTCATGTAATTAGTCGGTGTTGTGTTACGTATTTATCACGGAAAGGAATATTATGCATCCGGTATGGCCGCGGCAGGTTCATTTGGATTTTCATACTTCCGAGCTTATTCCCGGCGTGGGGGCGAAGTTTAATCGCAAGCAATGGCAGAAGGCGCTCAAGCTGGGGCGGATTCAGACGATCAACATTTTCGCCAAGTGTCACCACGGGTGGAGCTATTATCCGACGAAGGTCGGGAACGTGCATCCCACGATGCAGATTCCGGATTTGATGGGGGCGCAGATTGAGGCCTGCCATGAAATCGGGGTGGTGTGTCCGCTCTACTATACGGTGGGCTGGTCGGTGCATGATCAGGTGACGCACCCGGAGTGGTCCGTGCGGGACCGCGAGGGCAAGGTGGTGATCACGGGGGGCGGCAAGCTTGATCAGGAGGCCAAGCCCGACGAGCCGCGGCCCTTTGGGTGCTGGACGTTTTTGTGCCCGAGCGGTGGGTATTTGGCGCTGATGCTGGCGCAGACCGAGGAACTCGTGACGCGCTACCCGCATGCCGATGGGGTGTGGTACGACATCACCAACGGGCCGTGGAACGCCGAGGGTCCGGCGTGCTACTGCGAGACCTGCCAGCGCGGGATGCGCGCGGAGGGCATCAATCTGGATGACCGGCTGGCGGTGGCCGAATACGGGGTGCGCAAGTGGAAGCATTTTTACAGCGAATGCCGTCGCATCGTGGATGGGCGGCTGAAGAATCCCATTGTCTTTTTCAATGGGACGACATTTACGAACGGCCAGAATCGCCGCCGCATGTGGGAGCACAATACGCAGCAGGATCTGGAGGATCTGCCCACGACGTGGGGCGGCTACAACAAGTTTCCGCTGCGGGCGCGGTTCTTTGCGCGTTCGGGCCAGAAGATGATTGCGATGAGCGGGAAGTTCCATACCTCGTGGGGCGAATTTGGCGGGTTCAAGCATCCGGATGCGTTGCGGTTCGAGGCGGCCTCGATGATTGCCTTCGGGGCGCGGGCCAATTTTGGGGATCAGTTGCATCCGTCGGGCGAGATGGATCTGGCGACCTACAAAAACATTGGCGAGGCGTTTCAGTACGTGAAGAAGATCGAAGGGTATGGGCTGGATGGACGGGCCTGTGCGTCGCTTGGGGTATGGTGGGGGCATGAACGATCGACGTCGAGCGGCCAATACGCAGCGGAGCCCAATCACCGCGGTGTTTCGGAAATGCTGCTCGAAAATCAGATTGATTTTGAAGTGGTGGATGAGGGCGACGATTTATCGCGTTTTACGGCGATCATCGTCGCGGGCGGGGCGTGCCTGGATGGCAAGCAGGCGCAGATTCTGGACGCGTACCGGCGGCAGGGCGGCAAGTTGCTGGTCGTGGGCGAAAGCGGATTAGACGCGGCCACGCGCAGCCGGTTTGTGTTGAACGTGGGGGCGACGTATTTGGGGCCGGCGAATTTCCGGCAGGATTATCTTTTGGTGCGGGGCGGCAAGCTGGCGAAGAAGCTGGTGGCCTCGCCCTTCGTGAATCATGGGTCAGCGATTCGGGCCAAGCTCGCGGGGGGCGTGGCGCTGGCGGCAATTCGCGAGCCGTACTTTGACAGGACCTATAAGACGTATTCGTCGCACATGAATACGCCGTTCCAGTTGGACGATGCGGCGCATCCGGGGGCGTGGGCTTTGAAGGATCTGGTGTATCTGGCGCATCCGGTGGGATACCTCTATGCGACGGAAGGCGCGCGTTTGCATCGGGAATTCTTCCTGAATGCGTTGCGGATGGTGTACCCCGTGCAGAAGCAGGTGCTGGCGGTGGAAATGCCGAGCGGGGGGCGCGTGAGCCTGGTGCATCAGCCCGCGCAGCGGCGGTATGCGGCGCATTTGCTGTACGGGCCGCCGACCCCGCGCGGGCGGTGCCAGATCATCGAAGATCTTTTGGCGATCGAGGATGTGGCGGTGGCGTTGCGGGTGCCGGAGACGATCAAGGCGGTGCGGCTGCCGGTGGCGGGGAAGCGCTTGCGGGCGAGCGTCAAGGCGGGAGCGGTGCGGGTGACGGTGCCGCGGGTGCAGTGCCACGAGGTTGTGGTGTTTGAGTATTGAGGCGGCTGATTGCGGCTCGCCACAGGCTCGCCCTCCAACGTCTCCAACGTGATGCCTTGACATCAACTAGTTTGATGCTATGATGCCACCATGCGTACGACACTCGTGATCGACGATGATGTTCTGGACAAGGCCAGGGCGGTGGCGGCCAAATTACGCGCGCCTTTTCGGCGGGTGGTGAACGAGGCCTTGCGGGCGGGCTTGCAAACGATGAAAACGCCGCCGCAAACCCGGGTGTACCGGACCAAACCGCATGCGATGGGGCTCAAGGCCGGCATCAATCTCGACAACATTCAGGAACTGCTGGCACAGGTTGAGGGAGAGGATCACCGTTGATTCTCGTGGATGCCAATCTTCTTCTGTACGCCGAAGACTCGTCGAGCCCGCAACACGCGAAGGCACGTGCATGGTGGGACGGTCAGTTGACTGGTGGTTCGCCAGTTTGTCTATGCTGGAGCGTTCTGGGGGCCTTCATTCGTATTGGCACGAATGCGCGAGTCTTTCATCGGCCGCTGACGCTTGACCAAGCGGTTGGCCGTGTACAAAGCTGGTTGGCGCAGCCGTGCACACGCATCGTGCAGCCTACCGACCGGCATTGGGTCGTTTTTCAGGACATGCTGCGCGAAGGGCAGGCTATCGCCAACCTGGTGACAGATGCGCATCTGGCGGCCCTGGCCGTTGAACACGGCTGTGAGTTGAATTCCACCGACGCCGATTTTGCGCGTTTTCCGGGCGTCAAGTGGCGGAACCCGCTGAAGTAGGGAATTTAAAAGATTTCGCGGGTCAAGGGCAGGCTTGATCCCCTGGGGTTTTTGGTTTGTCTTTTATGAACTTGGGGGAAGCGGCTCGGCGCAGCCTCGCCCTCCAGGGAAAGATAAGACGGCTCGGCGCAGCCTCGCCCTCCAGAGGAAATACCAATACTTACCAGCGGAGGACATTCAGGCTGCCCTGCCATGGCCAGGCCTCTGGTTGTGTGACGAGATTCTGGCGCACTGGGTTTTGGCGGACGTATTCCCATTTGTCGTGATAGTGGGTTTGGCTGCACATCTGGGTGTCCCAGCAGTCTGGTTGCCAGCGCCATGTTGAATGGTGGTTTGGTGCAGGACGGCTCGGCGAAGCACGGCTCGGCGCAGCCTCGCCCTCCAGTTGAGAGCCGGTGCGATGCAGTTGTTTTGTGATGCATTCTTTCAGATAGCCCGTCCACCGCTTGATTGAAATTCTTGGCAGCTTTGCTGGTGAGGCGAAAAGGTGGATATGGTCGGGCATGATCATGTAGTACCCGACGCTCCAGGTGTCGGCCGCGTTGCAGCCGTGTAGGAAGGCATCGTGCAGGACTGCGTTGTTTAGGATTGGAATGCGGGGAATGATCGTGAGTGTGACCAGAAGGATGATTGGTTCGTTGGGGCGTTCCACCGGAGGAGGATGAATCGGGCGTTTGCGTTGGGGAAGTTTGGAGTTCATGCGGCTCGGCACAGGACGGCCCAGAAAAGAACGGCTCGGCACAGCCTCGCCCTCCATTGATGGAGTTCAGGTCGTTCTAGTTCAAGCCAAGGCGGATCAGCTGCTCCGGTGGGGCGTTCAGGCGGGCTAGTTCGGCGCGCAGGGCGGATTGCATGTGGTGGAGTTGGGCGGGGTTGCGGTCGGCGAGGTTGATGCGTTCGACGGGGTCGGAGGCGCGGTCGCTCAACCAGGTTTTTTCATTCATCCAATATTGCGGGTTACGCACTTCGCGGCGGCCATCGACGATGGGACCGAGATCGCCGATGGAGACAAACTCCGACGGTTGGTGGCCGTACCAGAACAGAGGCTGGTTGGATTGCACCGGCGCCTGGTGGAGGATCCAGCGGCCGTCGGTGATGGTGACGCTCTGGCCGAACATGCCGGTGAGGGCATAGGGGCGAGTGGGGGTGCGGGCATCGGCGAGCACGGGCAGGAGATCGACGCCGTGCAGGGCGCGGGTGGGGGGCAGGTCGGGGAGGGGGCGGCCCACGGCGGAGAGGACGGTGGGATAGATATCCACGAGTTGCACGAGCTGGTCGCGGGATTCGCCATGGCCGTGCTGTGGGTGGCAGGCGATGAACGGGATGTGGGCCACGCCATCGTGCTGATGGGCGAAGAGTTTTCCGATGCGCCCGCGCTCACCGTTCCAGGTGCCGTGGTCGGTGGTGAACATGACGAGGGTATCCTTCCAGAGATCGAGTTCGTCGAGGGTGTCGAGAAGTTTGCCGAGCCAGCGATCCACGAGGACGACCATGGCGGCGTAGCGGGCGCGCAGGCTTTGGAATTGCGCCTCGGTGAGGTGGTCGCGCCAGGGGGCGTAGGGCGGGCAGGTGGCCCAGCCGGGCACATCGTAGGCGCCGGGCATGAACTGGTCCACCAATTCGCGCGGAGGGTCCCAGGGTTCGTGCGGGTCAAAGCAATCGAGATGCAGGAACCAGTCACGGTGGGCGCGGTTCTGGCGCAGCCAATCGCTGGCGCGTGTGAAGACCTGGGGCGCGAACCAACCGGCTTCGCCGCGTTCCGCGCGGATGTGATGGACGTTGCGAAAATGGCGTTCGATTTCACCGTTGGCTTCGCCGGGCGGGCAGCCGGTGAAATCGGCGGAGACGGGGTCGGTGCGATATTGGTCGAACTGGTGGCCGCGGATAAAATCAAAACCGGCATAGCGCATGTGGTAATTGCCGGAGCCTTTAGACCAGAGGCACATGTGATCGGTGATGAGTTGGGAAACGCGCCCGCCCTGGGCGAGCATGCGCAGGATTGAATTGCGGATGACGTCGGGGCTGACTTCGCCGGGCAACTCGCGGTCGCCTTCCTCGAGTGGGCCCCAGCCGCGTTCGAGGAACTCGAGGCGGCCGGTATAGATGTCGCGGCGCGCGGGCATGCAGGGGGTGGAGCCGGACCAGCAGTTCTTGAAGACGGTGCCGCGGCGGGCGAGGCGTGTCATGTTGGGGGTGGGGACGGACCAGGCGGGCTGATCGGCATCCCAGCACTGGTTCAGCGGGCGCGGGCCGCCGGTGAAGGGATTGCAGTGATCGCGGCGGAGGGTGTCGCAGAGAATGACGAGGGTATTCATTGACGATTGCCGATTGATGATTGGCGATTGCTGGTGGGGACGTCAATCTCGGAGGCATCGCGAAAGCATGTTACACCGATTCGGATTGGCCCCCGCAGCAGAGCGAAGCGCACGCCGCGGGGCAGGCACAAAAAGCGCAAAAGGTGCAAGACGAACAGCCGGGCTCAACGAGCCCCGCGACAGCGGAGATTTCTTCTGTGGCCCACGGTGCTTTCCCGCTTGTAATCCCGGCGCGTTCCGCTAACGTGCTGCGGTTCTTTCCGGAAGGCGGGGTGTAGCGCAGCTTGGTAGCGCGTTTGGTTCGGGACCAAAAGGTCAAGGGTTCAAATCCCTTCACCCCGACCACTTCGGGAAGGACAGCGGTGGATGAAGGAATTGTGCGTTGACAGTTTCGGGCGATCTTCCCGGACGTGCGCGTGATGGTTGACATCGTTTCGCGCCGTCTGATAGTTTCCGTCACTTTTTTGTGAGGCCGACAGACCGACGGGTTTGAACAGGCGCGGCGGCAGGTGCAGCAAAAAGGAATGCAAACGTGAAAAAGAGCACTAAAAAACCCGTTCGTGCATCGGGGGGCCGTTCGGCCGTCCGTAAAGCCGTGATTTCCAAGCGAAAGGAACCCATGTCCCCAGTAAAGAAGCTTCCCAAGGCGCGTCCGGTGTTCAAGCCCAAAAACGTGATCAAGGCATCCTCGCCTTTCGCGAAAACAAAATTTACCCCGACCAAGCGCAAGCTGACCGCGGCGGAGGTGCGTGAATTCAAGCAGAGCCTGCTGGCGATACGGGACCGGCTTTCGGGCCAGATCAGTTCGTTGAAGTCCGACTCGCTCAAGCGCCAGGATGAAGTCAACAGCGTCGAGGACGGTACGGACGCGTTTGAGCGCCAGTTCGCGCTGAACATTGCGAGCACGGAAAACGATTCGATTTTCGAAATCGAGGAAGCGCTACGCCGTATTGACGCGGGGACATTTGGCACGTGCGAAGTGACCGGCGAGCCGATTGAGCTGGAGCGCCTCAAGGCGATTCCCTACGCGCGCTACTCCCTCGCGGCGCAGGCCGAGATGGAAAAGGGCAAGGCGCCGCATCGCCAGAGTGCGGTACTCCGGGCGCTGTAGGATGGCGGAACGGACGGAGCCGGGGGCAACGACTCCGGCGACAAGGGGCGGAAGCCACGGCGCGCAGCCCTCCGCAGGCGGGTAAACGCCGCGGAGACAGTTTTTCGTAAACAGCCCTTGCCCGGAGTTCCACGTGCCCGTTTTGTGCTTAAGTTTCGCGGTGGTTCTGCTTGATCAGCTGACCAAGCAACTGGTGCTGTCCCATCTTGACCGCACGCGCGGTGTTGCGGTGATTCCCGGTTTTTTCGATCTGCACTTCGTGCAGAACACGGGGGCGGCGTGGGGCATATTTCAGGGTCTGAACCACTGGCTGGTGGCGCTGTCCTTCCTGATGCTGGTGGTGATGATATTTTTTCGGAAGCATTTTCTGGCGGACGGCATCACCGCGCGCCTGGCTTCCGGTGCGATCATCGGGGGCATCATCGGCAATCTGATTGACCGCGTGCGCTTGAGTTACGTCGTCGACTTTCTGGATTTCTACATCGGTCGCCACCATTTCCCGGCCTTCAATGTGGCCGACTCGGCGATCTGCGTCGGGGTGGGGCTGTATGTGATTGCGCAATGGCGGGGGC
>CAMFEP010000105.1 GCA_945949405.1 Kiritimatiellales bacterium | reverse complement strand
CCACATCCGGCACCGCCGCCAGCAACGCCTGCGTGTACGCATGCTGCGGCCGCGCAAAAATCGCCGCCGCCGTCCCGCTTTCCACAATCCGCCCCGCCCGCATCACATGCACCGCCTCGCACATGTACCGCACCGTCGCCAGATCGTGCGCGATGAAAACAATCCCCAGATTCAACGTCGCTTGCAACTGCTTGAGCAAATTCAAAATCTGCGCCTGCACGGACACGTCCAGCGCGGACACCGGCTCGTCCGCCACGATCAGCGCCGGCCGCACCGCCAGCGCCCGCGCAATGCACACGCGCTGCCTCTGCCCGCCGCTCAATTCATGCGGAAATCGCCGCGCCAGCTCGGCATCAAGCTCCACCTGTGCCAGCAATTCCGCCACGCTCCCCGGCACGCCATGCACCTGCAAAACCTCGTCCAACGCCGCGCCAATCGTAAGCCTGGGATTCAACGCGCTGTAGGGATCCTGAAACACCATCTGCACCTGCCGCGCCCTCGCGCGCACATCGCCCTGCCTCGGCCACACGGACATGCCCCCCACCGCAATGCGCCCGGCGCTCGGTCGAATCAACCCGGCAATCGCGCTCGCCACCGTGGTCTTGCCGCACCCGCTTTCCCCAACCACCCCCACGCACTGCCCGCGCTCGCACCGCAACGACACCTCCTCCACCGCCGCGAACCGCCGCCCTCCCGGCATCGCGTAATGCACCGCCAACTTTTCAACCTCCAAAAATGCCATATATCCTGTCCGCGCCTATCCGTGTCATCCGTGAAATCCGTGGTCGCCTTCGTCCAGCTCACCGCCCCAACGGCACCCAACACCGCACTTCGCGTCCCCTGGAGCCCGCGGTCCCCGCGGGTTGTT
Organism: Kiritimatiellales bacterium; assembly: GCA_945949405.1. Lineage (GTDB taxonomy): Bacteria > Verrucomicrobiota > Kiritimatiellia > UBA8416 > JAIOPI01 > JAIOPI01. The sequence goes on along the minus strand of CAMFEP010000105.1, from coordinate 6,461 downwards.
CCATCCCCGCCACCGCCTCGAGTTCCGGCTCCTCCACCTCGCACCGCGCCACCCGCCGCGCACACCGCGGCGCAAATTTACACCCCGCCGGCAATTGCCCCGGATGCGGCACGCGCCCCGGAATCCCCATCAGCCGCGCCGGCGCCTCCGCCCCATGGCCCAGCCGCGGCACCGCATCCAGCAACCCCCGCGTATACGGATGCGCCGGCGCCGTGAGCACCCGCTCCGTCGGACCGCTTTCAACAATGCGCCCCGCGTACATCACATAAATCTGCTCCGCCAGCCCCGCCACCAGCCCGAGGTTGTGCGTGATCAACAGCATCGCCATGCCAAACTCGCGCTGTAACGCGCCGATCCGTTCGAGTATCTGCGCCTGCACGGTCACGTCGAGCGCCGTCGTCGGCTCGTCGGCAATCAAGAGCTTTGGCCTGCAGGCCAGCGCCATCGCGATCGCCACCCGCTGCCGCTGCCCGCCACTCATCTGATGCGGATAGGTGCGCATCCGCGCCGCCCCATCCGCAAGCCCCACCAGCGCCAGCAGTCGCTGCGCCTCCGCCCGCACATCCACCGCCGGACGGTGCAGCCGCAAACTCTCCATCACTTGCGTCCCCACCGTCAGCACCGGGTTGAGTGAGGTCGATGGATCCTGGAACACATACGCGATTTCCGCGCCGCGCAGACCGCGCAACGCCTTCGCATCGAGCCCCAGCACGTCGCGCCCCTGGAACCGAATCTCACCCCCCGCGTAAATCGCCGGCGGCTCATCCACCAGCCGCGCCAGCGCCAGCGCCGTCACACTCTTGCCACACCCGCTCTCGCCCACCAGCGCCACCGTCCCGCCCTCGGGAATCGCCAGGCTCACCCCATCCACCGCCCGCACAGGCTGCGCGCGACTGCCAAACCACACCTTCAAATTGACAACGTCCAGCAACATGGTCCGTCACGATGCGCCAGCTCCTCGGCCAAGTCAAGAAACCCGGGACACGCCCACCCGCCCCCTGCTCACCCACGCACTCTGAACCCTGAATCCTCCCCCGTCGCCTCCGCATAGAATTCGCTCACCCCCGTCACCTGCGCGTGCGGCGGCCCGCGCCGGCACCACGCCAGAAACGCCCCCACCTGTTCGCGAGTCCCCTCCGCCACCGCCTCCACCGATCCATCCGCGCAGTTGCGTACCCAGCCGCCAAGCCCCAACCGCCGCGCCTCCTCGCACGCACTCACGCGATAAAACACACCCTGCACACGACCCTGCACCACAAACCGCGCCCGCACATGGGAAGACATGTCTCCAACTTTGCCACCCCAATCCTCCAATTCACCAATCAACCAATCACCCTTCCTCATTTGAGCACCCGCTCCAAATCCGCCAGCCGTCCGTCGCGAAAGCGCACGCCCTCCGCCGCCAGCCGCACCAGCTTCTGCTTCACCTTTGCCCCGCGCGTCTCCCCGCCATACCCGCCAATCGTCAAATCCGACGCAATCACCCGATGGCAGGGTACCCTCGGCGCATCCGGATTACGCCGCAACGCCTGCCCCACCGCCCGGCACGAACCGCAACCAACCTTGCGCGCCAGCCCCGCATAGGTCATCACCCGCCCCCGCGGAATCGCCAACAGCGCGTCATAAACCCTCTTCTGGAAATCAGTGATACGCACCTTTTTCATCGCCTTCTCCCGACCTCCCGGCAACCTTGCGTCGCCGGAGGCCAAATTCATCCCCATCACGCATGCCCGCGGAGTATGCCAAGGATTTTTTCTTCCCTCACCGCTGCCCTTATACAATACTCGGATTTCCGCGCAAACGAATTGGGATCTTCAAGCCAGCGAGCGGGAGGGGCGGCCGTTTACCCTGCGTAGCCTCGGCGAAGCAGGGCTTGGCCGCCCTGATCAAAATTTCAATGAACAACACCATCCTGCAACAAGCCGCCAAATCCGTCCAAGCCCGCCTCCCCAATGCCAAGCCCGCCTGGGCCATGGTCCTCGGCTCCGGCTGGGGCAGCGTCGCCGATTCGTTTCACGCCATCATGACCATCCCCTATTCTGAAATTCCCGGCTACGGCGTCACCCAGGTCCAGGGTCACGCCGGCCGCCTTATCCTCGCGCAGCACAAGGACACCCAACTCCTGATTTTCCAGGGTCGCCGCCACTTGTACGAAGGCGCCGGTTGGGAACCCGTCGCCATGCCCATCGCCATCGCACGCGCCCTCGGCGTCAACACCGTCGTGCTCACCAATGCCGCCGGCGGCATCCGTTCCGATCTGCGCCCCGGCGATCTCATGGTGATCGATGACCACATCAACGCCCTCGGCGTCAACCCGCTCACCGGCCCCCACGATTCCTTCTGGGGCCCGCGCTTCCCCGACATGAGCACCATCTACAAACGCCCCCTGCGCCAGCTCTTCGACCGCGCCTCGCAACAGCTGAACCATCCCGTGGCCCACGGCGTCTACCTCGCCACCCCCGGCCCCTCCTACGAAACCCCCGCCGAAATCCGCGCCTTCCAACGCCTCGGCGCCGACGCCGTGGGCATGTCCACCGTGCCCGAAGCCATCCTCGCGAATGCTTCCGGCATGCAGGTCGCCGCGCTTTCCTGTATCACAAATCTGGCCGCCGGCGTCAGCGACGCCCCACTCTCCCACACCGAAGTCATCGCAGAAACCAACCGCGCCCAGGACCCCATGCGCCGCCTGATCACCGCCTTCTTTGACCTCCTCGCCAGCGCCCAATCTTCGTCGTAATCCTAATCGTAATCCTAATCGTAATCCTAATCGTAATCGTTCTCCTGCCCGACCAGCTCGATTACGAGTAAGATTATGATTACGAATTAAGTACCCATGACCACCCCCGCCCAAATCAGCCCCTTGCCCACCCCCCCCAACGACCCGCTCGCCGCTTTGGCCCGCGACGCCGTGGCCCGCCTGCAAGCCGCCGGACACGTCGCCTACTGGGCCGGCGGCTGCGTCCGCGATCTGCTCCTCAGCCGCCACCCCAAGGATTACGACATCGCCACCAACGCCCTCCCAGACCGCGTGGAGTCCCTCTTCCCCCATTCCATCACCGTTGGAAAGGCCTTCGGCGTCGTTCGCGTGCCCCTCGCGGACCCGTCACGCCGTAGTCAGACGGAGGCGGATGCCTGGTTCGAGATCGCCACCTTCCGCCAGGATCACCCCTATCACGACGGCCGCCACCCCGATGGCGTGACCTTTGCCGACGCACCCATGGACGCCGCGCGCCGCGACTTCACCGTCAATGCCCTCTTCTACGACCCGGTCGCAGCACAGGTTCTTGATTTTGTTGGCGGCCGCGCGGATTTACAACTGCGCCTGATCCGCGCCGTCGGCGATCCCGCCGCGCGCTTCCGCGAAGATCACCTCCGCCTGATGCGCGCCGTGCGCTTCGCGCACACCCTGGAGTTCGCCATCGAGCCCCGCACCGCCGCCGCCATCCGCGAAAATGCCGGCCTCGTCACCCGCGTCAGCGCAGAACGCATCCGCGATGAACTCACCCGCATCTTCGTGGAATCCCGCCACCCCGGCACGGCGCTCAAGGCCCTCGACGATCTCGGCCTCCTCGCCCCCATCCTGCCCGAAGTCGCCGCGCTTAAAGGCCAGGCCCAGCCCCCCGAATATCATCCCGAGGGCGATGTCTTCACCCATGTGGCAATGATGCTCGACCGCATGAACCCGCCCACCGCGCACCTGGCCTTTGCAATTCTCCTGCACGACATCGGCAAGCCCCCCACCGCCACCGTCGACCCCACCGGCCGCATCCGCTTCAACGGCCACGCCGAAATCGGCGCCACCATGGCCCGCGCCGTCCTGCATCGCTTGAAGTTTTCCAATGACGACACCGCCGCCATCGTCGAAGCCGTGCAACGGCACATGCATTTCATGAACGTGAAGCACATGAAGCGCTCGACGCTGCGCACCTTCGTGGGGCGTCCGAATTTTGACATGGAGCTGGAACTCCACCGCATCGATTGCCTCTCCAGCAACGGCATGCTGGACAATCATGCGCGCGTGGAGGAATTCAGGAGGGAACTCGCGAACGAACCCATTCTGCCGCCGCACTGGATCAATGGCCGCGACGTGATGGCCCTCGGCATCCCCCACGGCCCTCACGTCGGTGTCTGGATCCAACGCGCCTACGAGGAACAACTGGAAGGCCGCATCCCCTCACGCGAAGCCCTGCTCGACTGGCTCCGGGAAAAAATCGCCTCCGACCTGACACCTGACACCTGAACCCTGTCTTCTCCGAACCTCCGGTTTCAGGTTTCCGCCCTCATCCCTGTCTTTAGGCGCTCTTTTTAAGCTCGCGCTCGATCTGCTCCGGCGCCGCGCGCAATAGCTGCACCATCTTTTGCGTCACGCGAATCGCACCCGGGCCGCCGATCTTGGGCCCTTCGAACATCACGTCGAGCATCAGGCGTTCCACCATCGCGCGCAAGCCGCGCGCCCCCGTGCCGCGCTTGCGCGCCATCACCGCCAGCTCATGCACGGCGCTGTCGGTGAAGGTCAGGTCCAGACTCTCCATGGCCAGCAGCTTCTGATACTGCTTCACCATGCAGTTTTCGGGCTCCACGAGAATGCGCACCAATTCCTCTTCGGTGAGCTCCGCCAGCGTCGCCACCACCGGCAAGCGGCCCACGAACTCGGGAATCAACCCGTAACGCACGAGATCCTCAGGCTCCACCGGAAATTCAAAACTCGCCGCCGCGTTCGCCGCCCCCTCATCGCCGCCAAATCCCAGTTTCCGGCTTCCGCCGCTGCGGCGCTTGACGATCTGATCAAGCCCCACGAAGGCCCCGCCACAGATAAACAGGATGTGCTCCGTGTTGATCTTGAGATATTCCTGCTGGGGATGCTTGCGCCCGCCCTGCGGCGGCACCCGCGCCATGGTCCCTTCCAGAATCTTCAACAAGGCCTGCTGCACGCCCTCGCCGGACACGTCGCGCGTGATCGACACATTGTCCGTCTTGCGCGCGATCTTGTCGATTTCATCGATGTAAACGATTCCCATCTCCGCCCGCGGAATATCAAACTCCGCATTCTGGATCAGGCTCAATAAAATATTTTCCACGTCTTCGCCCACATAGCCCGCTTCCGTCAGGGTCGTGGCATCCGCGATCGTGAAAGGCACGTCCAACAGCTTGGCCAGCGTGCGCGCCAGCATCGTCTTGCCGGTCCCCGTCGGGCCGATCAGCATCACGTTGCTCTTTTCAATCTCCACCTTGGCCAGTGGATCGCCGGCCGCAAACTGCTTGCGCTGCGTCAGGCGCTTGTAGTGGTTGTGCACCGCCACGGCCATCACCTTCTTGGCGTGGTCATGGCCGATCACGAAACGATCAAGGAACTCCTTGATCTCATGCGGCTTGGGAACCTTCAGTTCCTTGGCCGGCGCGCTGGCCGGGCGCGGCGCGCCCCCCTCCGCCGGCGGCGGCGCGCCCAGCATCGAATGGCAATGGCGCACGCACTCTTCGCAGATACTCACACCCGGCCCTGCGACGAGCTTGCGGCTCGGCGTCTGGCGGCGCCCGCAGAACGAGCATTGTGGCTGGCGATCCTCGGCCATCTTATTTCACCTTCTTCACCGGATCGCGGCGACTCGACACCACCTCGTCCACAAGCCCGTACTCCTTGGCTTCCTGCGCCGACATGAAGAAGTCGCGGTCGGTATCCGACACAATCGACTTCAGCGCCCGGCCCGTGTGATGCGCCAGAATCTCGTTGATGCGGTCGCGCAGGCGCAAAATCTCCTTGGCCTGGATGCTGATGTCCGAGGCCTGCCCCTGCACCCCGCCCCATGGCTGGTGAATCATGATGCGCGCGTTCGGCAGCGAAAAGCGCTTGCCCGCCGTCCCCGCCGTCAGCAGCACCGCGCCCATGCTCGCCGCCTGCCCCACGCAATAGGTCGCCACGTCGCACTTGATGAACTGAATCGTGTCGTAAATCGCCAGCCCCGCCGTCACGGAACCGCCCGGCGAGTTGACGTACACGCTGATGTCCTTGGCCGCATCCTCGGACTGCAGAAAAAGCAACTGCGCAATGATCAGGTTGCTGACGTCGTCGTCAATCGGCGTGCCAATAAAAACAATGCGGTCTTTGAGCAGGCGCGAATAAATATCGTACGCCCGCTCGCCCCGCCCCGTCTGTTCCACCACCATCGGCACCAATGTCTGTCCTCGTACCTGCATCGTAATGCCTCTCCCCGAATTCAACGGTTTCACGGATGCTCTGGCCCCATTTTCCCCATTGCCGCTTCGCATCCGTTTCGAATTTCCTTCGGATTTCGAATTTCGGATTTCGGATTTGCTTTACTTGACCTTCGCTTCCTTCTGCAGGAAGGTCAACGTCTTTTGCGCCTGCACCTCGCTGCGCAGGTTTTCCAGGGAACCGCGCTTTTCAATGTCTTCACGCAGCCGCGCCACGGGAATCTGGTACTGCGCGGCCATCTGCTTCAGGC
>CAMFEP010000104.1 GCA_945949405.1 Kiritimatiellales bacterium | reverse complement strand
AGGCTGGAAGCGGCGGGCTGGAAATTCGGCTCGGCGGCGGAGTTTTTGAAACTGACGCCGGAAGAGGAGGCCTACATCGATTTGAAGCTGTCTCTCTCGCAAGCGCTGGAAGCCAGGCGAAAATCACGAAAATTGACCCAGAAGGCATTGGCGGTACGTTTAAAATCCAGCCAGCCCCGTGTGGCGATGATGGAAAAGGGTGATCCCTCCGTTTCCGTGGATCTACTCGTGCGTGGCCTGTTTGCCTTGGGGGTGACGCGGAAGGAACTGGCGAGGGCTGTATCGTGGCGTGATGTATCTGGGGAGCGTGATGGGGTAGGGGCTCATTTTGAAGTTTGTAGCCACGGCGCTCTGTCGCCGTGCAAGCGCCCCGACAGAGCGGGACGGCTACACGGTGCTGCTTCTGGAAACTCAAATTGAGCCACGACCAAGTTTGGCTGGAGTTTGCGGCGCAGGGCGATTATAAAGGGCCAACGGATTCGTCAGGCCTGCGCAAGCGGTGTGATTGAGTCCACTGCCGCATGCGCCTGTAGCTCAACTGGATAGAGCGTCGGCCTCCGAAGCCGAAGGTTGTGGGTTCGACCCCCGCCAGGCGCACCATCCTTCGCTCGTGGCTGTCGCCTCGAGCTACGGATGGCGAGCCATATCTGGGCCCGCTTTCGCGCGAGACGCGCGACACTACACGAGGGGGAACGGATTCAACCGTTCTTGCGCTGAAATTCCTGCATGAAGGCTAGCAGTGCGTCAACGCCTTCGGGGGGGAAGGCGTTGTAGATGGAGGCGCGGAGGCCGCCGACGGAGCGGTGGCCGGGGAGTTGCTTCAGGCCGGCGGCGGAGGCTTCCTTGCCGAATTGGGTTTCGAGGTCCTCGCTGGGCAGGCGGAAGGTGATGTTCATGTCCGAGCGGCACGACGGGATTGCCGTGCCCTTGTAGAAGCCGCTGGAGTTGTCGATGGCGGCGTAGAGTCTGGCGGCTTTGGCCACGTTTTGCTTGTGCAGATTGGCGAGGCCCATCTTTTTCATCCAGCGCGTGACCAGCATCAGGATGTAGATCGAGAAGCAGGGCGGGGTGTTATACATATCCTCCGCGAGGTGGGTCTTGTAGCGGAAGAAAATCGGTACGGTATCCGGCACGCGCTCGGCGAGATCCTTGCGGATGATCACGAGGGTGACACCGGAGGGGCCGAGATTTTTTTGCGCGCCGGCGTAGATCAGCCCGAACTGCGTTACATCGAGTGGGCGCGAGAGGATGTCCGAGGACATATCCGCAACGAGCGGCGCCTCGGTTTTTGGGAATGACTTCCACTGGGCGCCGGAGATCGTTTCGTTGGATGTGATGTGGACGTAGGCGGCGCCGGGTGTGAGTTTTAGTTCGTCGAGCCGGGGGACGCGCGTGGGAATTTCATCACCGCAATCGGCGGCGATGTGTACCTTGCCGACGACTTTGGCTTCCTTGATGGCCTTGATGGCCCAGGTGCCGGAGCGGGTGTAGTCGGCGACGGAGCCGGGCGTGAGCAGGTTCAAGGGGATCATGGCGAACTGGGCGCTGGCGCCGCCCTGCAGCAGGAGCACGGCGTAGTCTTCGGGCAGTTGGAGCAGTTCGCGGATGTTGGCGATGGCCTCGGCCTGCACGGCCATATATTCCTTGCCGCGGTGGCTGCACTCCATGAGGGACATGCCCGAGCCCTGGTAATCGGGCAGGGTGGCCTGGGCTTCTTGTAGGACTTCGAGGGGCAGGGCGGCGGGGCCGGAGCAAAAGTTAAAGACACGCGACATGATGGCTCTCCTTGCTGGCTTCCACGAGGCGGGGCATCCGCCGGGAGGCAGGCGGGGAACAGTAGCGCCGGGGCGGGCCGGGCTCAAGTGTTTTGGGGCTGGGAGGGGGACGGGGGAAGGGAAAACCACGAAGAACACGAAGGGCACGAAGCGGGCACACGAAGGGCACGAAGCGGGCACACGAAGGGGAAGCAGGGCAGAGGGAGGGATAAAGGCGCGCCCGATGATTGACAGGGAAACGCTATAAATCTTATAAAGCAGGCAAGGAGATTCTCGGATGAAAAAATTATTGGCGTTGTGTTTGCTTGCCGTTGGTCTTTCCATCGTTGGCGCGAGGCCGGGCCTGGCGGCGGTTGCCACCTCCGGAACCACGCTGCTGGTGATTCCATCCCGCTACACGGTGGTCCAGTTCGCTTTTGACGTGGTGCAGAAGCGCTCGATGTACCTGGTCTCCTATGATCGCACGGCGACGGACGCGGGGACCCTGCTCTACGCCTGGGATAGCGCCAAGCGCGAATGGATTTCGGTCACGGAAGGCGACATCAGCAGCGGCGCGCTCTTCAATGTGAAGCCCGAACATGTGGCGTTGGTGGGCGATGACCGCACCTTGCCGGCCAGTTTGGTGGGCACGATCGAAGGGATCGGCAAGCCGGTGCGCATCATGAGTCTGAACATTGTGGATATTGCCAACGGGCTGGATGGCGTGCTGGAATTCACGGCCAATGAATGGAAGTGGTTCGCGGGCCGGTATGGCTTTACGCTCACGGACCGCAACAGTGAGCGCCGGCGCTGGGGCCGGTATGGACCTCCTGGGGAGAAATCGGAACGCCCGGCGGGATTGGATGAAGCGATTGACCAAGTGCCGATGCCGGAACCTGCGGTGGATGAACCCGCGTCCGCGGTTGAAGAACCGGCGCCGGCAGCACAGCAGTCCCTGATCATTCCGTCCGCAGCACCCGCGGGCGAGAATGCGCCGCCGGAAGAAGCCCAGATTGAAAAAGTGGCGGTGCCGGCGGCCGTCAGCGCTCCGGCAGATATTGCGCCGGAAAACAAGTGATGTAGGAAGGGATGAGGGCGGAAACCTGAAACCCGAATTGGACGTAATAGAAAGCGCGACCCCAAAACCGAAACTTCAGATTTCAAGCTTCAGGTTTCATCCCTTCCCTCACTGCCTCACCTGCCCCTTGCCGAAGATCAGGTACTTGTAGGTGGTCAGCTCTTCCAGGCCCATGGGGCCGCGGGCGTGCAGTTTTTCGGTGCTGATCCCGATTTCCGCGCCCATGCCGAATTCCCCGCCGTCGGTGAAGCGGGTTGAGGCGTTCACGTACACGGTGGCGGAATCGACCTCGTGCAAGAAGGTCTTCTGGGCGGATTCCGATTCGGTGACGATCGAATCCGAGAGGTGCGTGCCGTAGCGGTTGATGTGGTCGATCGCGGCGTCCAATGAGGGCACGACGCGCACGGCGAGGATCAAGTCGAGATACTCGGCGGACCAATCCTCCTCGGTGGCGGGCTTGGCGTTGGTGACGATCGCGCGCACGGCGTCATCGCCGCGCACCTCCACTTTGCGGGTCTGCATCCGGGTGGCGAATTTGGGCAGGAACGCGGCGGCCACTTTTTCATGCACGAGCAGGGTTTCCATGGCGTTGCATACGCCCGGGCGGTGGCACTTGGCGTTTTCGACGATTGCGAGGGCCATGTCCAGGTTGGCGTCCGCATCGACATAGACGTGGCACACGCCTTTGTAGTGCTTGATCACGGGCACGCGTGCATGTTCGGCCACGGCGCGGATCAGGGTTTCGCCGCCGCGGGGGATGACCAGGTCGATGATGCCTTCGAGTTGCACGAGTTCCTTGACGGCGTTGCGGTCCGTGGTATCGATGAGCTGGATCGCGTGCTCGGGCAGGCCCTTCTGGCGGCCGCCCTCGATCAGAGCCTTGGCGATGGCGGCGTTGGAATGGACGGCTTCCTTGCCGCCGCGCAGGATTACGGCGTTGGAGGTCTTGATGCACAGGGCGGCGGTGTCGGCGGTGACGTTGGGGCGTGATTCGTAAATGATGCAGATCACGCCGATGGGCACGCGGCGCTTGACGATCTTGAGGCCATTGGGGCGGATCCACTGGCTGATCAGGGTGCCGATGGGGTCCTTGAGCGTGGCCACATCGCGCAGGCCCTTGATCATGGATTGAAGGCGGTGCTCGTTGAGGGTCAGGCGGTCGAGCATGGCCGCGGAAAGGCCCGCGTTTTTGGCTTCGGCGAGGTCCTTTTCGTTGGCGGCGGTGATGGCGGCGTGCTGGGCTTCGAGCGCATCGGCCATGGCGTCGAGGATCAGGTTTTTCTTGCGCGCGTTCAGGCGGTTGAGTTCACGGGCGGCGCTTTGTGCCCGCATTCCCACGGCCAGCATATCTTGATGTAAGTTCATCGTTTTTTCTCCCGCAGAGGCGCGGAGCTTCGGAACCTGTTTTTTGCCCGAACCGGTGAGAGGCCGGTTCGGGCATGAGTATGCACTATCCTGCCAACACGATCGTGCCGCGGTCTTCGCCGGCGAGGACGCGGGTGAGAATTCCGGTTTCGCGGCCATTGGCGATTACCGCGGCGCAGCCGGTGCGCGCCACATCCTGGGCGGCGCGCAGTTTGGTGGCCATGCCGCCCTTGGAGAGGCGGGTGTCGCTGGCGGTGACGAGGGCGAGGGTCTTGGCGTTGACTTCTTCAATATAGGAGATGCGCCGGCCGCGCATTTCGGGGCGGGTGTCGCGCACGCCATCGGTGGTCGTGAGCAGGATCAGCAAATCGGCGCGGATCAATTTGACCACGAGCGAGGCCAGGTAATCGTTGTCGCCGAGGGCGAGGTCGGCGCGGATTTCCTCGTCGGCGACGACGTCGTTCTCATTCACGATGGGGATGACCTTGTGGCGCAGCAGGTTCACGATGGTGCGGCGCGCGTTCGTTAGGCGGATCTTGTGCTGGAAATCTCCATGGGTCAGGAGCATCTGGCCCACGCGGCAGTTTTTCTTGGCGAAGAGCGCGTCGTAGCGGGACATGAGGCGGGTCTGGCCGACGGCGGCGGCCATCTGCAAATCGGGCAAGAGGGTGGGGCGCTGGCGCATGCCGAGGGCCTCCATGCCCGCGCCGATGGCGCCGGAGGTGACGACCACGACTTCGCGGCCGGCGTGGCGCATTGCGGCCAGTTCCTCGACGAGGGCGCGCATGCGGCGGACATCGGGGCGTCCGGTGCGCTGTACGAGCACCCGGCTGCCGATTTTCACGACCAGGCGCCGCACATCGCAGAGGGCCTCGCGATAGCGCAGTTCAATTTTCATAAGCTGGTCAATGTACTGAAATAATGGGGTTTGTGACAACGGGGAACTGAAAACCAGAAACCGCGAATAAACGCGAATGGACGCGAAATCGGTGTTTGGAAAAACCGTGAGGCTAAGAATACTGGCGTGGGGGGCGTACTGTTCACTAGGATGGGACCGATGAATCAACTTAGGCTTGCGGTTCTTGGGGCGGGGCTGTTGCTGGCGGGGGTGGTGACGGGCGAGGAGGCAACCAACAGCGCGGTGCTGGAGGATATGGTGGTGGTGACCCGCGTGGAGCAGGAACTGCGCGACGTGCCGGCGGGGGTGGGGATTGTGACCCCGGCGCAGGTTGAGCAGGGGATGGCCACGGAGTCCGCCGAACTGCTGCGCAGCGTGCCCGGCGTGGACGTGCAGGGCAGCGGCTATCCGGGGACGCCGGTGAAACCGGTGATGCGCGGGCAGTCGCCGGGGCTGCAGAGCAAGCATGTGCTGGTACTCGCGGATGGGCGCCGCGTGGCCGAGCCGTTCCAAAGCGCCGTCGAATTTTCGCTGCTGCAGGCCGACGATTTGGATCACATCGAGGTGCTGCGTGGGCCGGCCTCGGCGCTGTATGGTTCGGATGCGCTGGGTGGCGTGATTAATTTTATCAGCCGCCGCGGCACGGAGACGCCGGTGGCGGATGCGCGCGCGGTGTATGGCAGTGACGACTGGCAGCAGGGTCGCGTGCGGCAGGGCTGGAAGGTGGACGATTTTGATTATTTCGTCACTGCCAGTTCGCTTCAAACCGATGGGTATATGAAAAATCCCGACGGCACGGATCGCGACTGGCGTTCGCGCAATTTTACCGGAAATTTTGGCTATGCCCCCGCGACGAACGCGGACCTGCGCTTCTACACGGGTTACTACGGCGCCGAAGGCACGGACGAGACCGCCAATCGCGAGATCGACAAGGATTACCAGCACGCGGCCTTTGCCTGGACGTGGGACGAAAATCTCGGGGCGGATCTGCTTGTGCGCGCCTATCGCAACGGAGATGACCAGGTCTACAATTGGACGGCATTTCCCGGACGCGGCGTGTACGACATGCAGACCCTCGGCACGGAGATCCAGCAGACCATCTGGGCCGGTGAGCGCAATCGCGTGACCGGCGGTGCGGACTTCCGGCGGGATGACGTGGACGCGAACGATGTCACGGGGCCGTTGCGTGTGCACACGCGGGTAGCGGGCGGATTCGTGCAGGATGAGTGGCTGGCGACGGAGGCGATCACGCTCACGGCGGGTGTGCGGGGCGATCACGACGGGGACTATGGCGACGCGTGGAGTCCGCGCGCGGCGGCGCTCTGGCGCGTGGATGAAGCGGCCGAGTTGTTCGCCGGTGTTGGGCGTGCGCATCGCGATCCCGCGTTGTCCGACCGTTACTTCCGCGGGGAGTTCGATGGCCGTTTTTTTGAGGGTAATCCCAATCTGGAGCCGGAGACCTTGACGGCCTACGAGGTTGGCGGGCGCGCGCGGCCGACGGAGAGTATCAGCATCGAGTTGACGGCGTTCTATGACGATCTCGAGGATTCCTTTGAGTTTTCGCCGGACGCTGATGGGGTTTTCCGCAACCGTAACGTCGCCAGCAGCCATGCCTATGGAGTCGAAAGCGGCGTGCGGGTGGCGGTGACGCGCAGCGTGTCGACCTTTGCGAACTACACGCACACGGAGGGGGAGTACGACGATTTCCCGACCAACCCGGAGGTGGAGGGGAATCAGTTGCAGTACCTTGCGCCGGATGTTGCCAGCGCGGGGGTCGAATGGGATGGGGGCTGCGTGGGGCGGCACAGGCTGGCCGGGCGCTACGTGGCGTCGCGTTTCGCGGACGACCGCAATTCGCTCGAAGGCAAGCTCGACGACTACACCGTGGTGGACTGGCGCAGCCGGCTGGCGGTGGGCGAGCATGCCACGGTGACCTTGAGCGTGGACAACCTGTTCGACGAAGCCTATGCCGAGTTTTATGGCATCGAGCAGCCGGGGCTGACGGTGTTGGGCGGGTTGGAAGTGGCATTATAGGAATCGTGGAGGAACCACGATTCCTATTTGACGGGGGGGGACGCCCTTGGTCAGAGGGGATAATCAGCGGGCGGTCTCGGCCATGGGACGGACGGACAGTAATTCATCGGCGGTCAACAGCTCGATTTGCGACTCGCGCACGGTGATTACTGCGACCGTGTCGCCGACGGCGTTAAAAACTTCCAAGCTGTAGCCGTCCTCCTGGCCGGGTCG
>CAMFEP010000103.1 GCA_945949405.1 Kiritimatiellales bacterium | reverse complement strand
TCCAAAAAATGGTCGAACTGCATGGGGGCAACCCGCGCGACCTCGATACGCCGGGGCGCCTGCCCACCGCCAAAATCCGCCGCGATGTCACCGCCCCGCGCAGCGGCTTCATCTCCAAGGTCGGCGCCGAAGCCATCGGCAAGGCCTGCCTCGTCCTCGGCGCCGGGCGCGTCAAGGTCACCGATAACGTCGACCACGCCGTCGGCATCAGCGGCATCGTCAAAATCGGCCAGCGCATCGAAAAAGGCCAGCCCCTCTTCACCCTCCACGCCAACGACGACAAACGCCTCGCCGACGCCCTCACCCTCGCCCATTCCGCCGTCGTCATCTCCGCCACCAAACCCAAACCCTCCCCCCTGATCGTGGAGATAATTCATCCTTCCAAATCCAAAGGTGGCCTGAAAGTGAAGCAAGGTGGCCCGGGCGCTCCGCGCGCGGGCACCGGAAAACGCAAATGACAGCGCAAAACGCAACCACCATCCAGGAATTAATCACCCACGCCGCCGCCGTCGCCGCGCGTGCCCACTGCCCCTATTCCCATTTCCACGTCGGCGCCGCCCTGCGCGCCACCGATGGCCGCATCTTCACCGGCTGCAACGTCGAGAACGCCTCCTACGGCCTCACGATCTGCGCGGAACGCAATGCAGTTTTTCAGGCCGTGGCGCAAAATATTAAATCCTTCACCGCCATCGCGATTGTCGCCGACGGCAAGGCCATCCCCTACCCCTGCGGCGCCTGCCGTCAGGTCCTCGTCGAATTCTGCCCGCCCACCCTCCCGGTCTACATCGCCTCCCGCGAACAACCCACCACATACCAAACCCTCACACTCGGCGAACTCCTGCCCCATACATTCCAGCTATGAAAAAAACCTTCGTCCTCGACACCAACGTCCTCCTCCACAACGCCGATTGCGTCCACAGCTTTTCGGAACATAACGTCATCCTGCCCATGGCCGTGATCGAGGAGTTGGACACCTTCAAACGCGATAACACCGAACTGGGCCGCAACGCCCGCCAGGTCATCCGCACCCTCGATAACCTGCGCCGCGACGGCAACCTGCGCGACGGCGTCCCCATCGGCAAGGGCGGCACGCTCAAGATCGTCTCGACCCCCACAATCGACCAGACCGAGGACCTCGGCCTCGCCCAGACCGCCCCCGACAACCGCATCATCTGGCTGGCCTACATGCTCCACCGCGCCGGCGAACACGTGATCTTCGTCAGCAAGGACATCAATGCCCGCCTCAAAGCCGACGCCCTGGGCATCCCCGCCGAGGATTTCGAAAAACAAAAAATCAATTTCGACGAGCTCTACGCCGGCTCGCGCGAAGTCATCGTCACCGCCAAAACCCTGGACACCTTTTTCAAAAGTGAATTCATGGAACAGCGCGGCCTCGGGCGCTTTCCTAACGAGTTTTTGATCCTGCGCGACAAAAGCGCGCGCAAACGCACCGGCCTCGCGCGCGTCGTCCGCCCCGGCCTGATCAAGCACTTGAGCAACCGCAACGAAAAGGTCTGGAACATCGTCGCCCGCAATCGCGAGCAGCGCATGACCCTCGAACTGCTCATGGACCCGGAGGTGCAGATCGTGACCCTCGTCGGCCAGGCCGGCACGGGTAAAACGCTGCTGGCCCTCGCCGCCGCCTTGCATTGCACCCTGCGCCTCAAACGCTATGACCGCGTGCTCGTCTCGCGCCCCGTGATCCCCATGGGCAAGGACATCGGCTACCTCCCCGGCGCCAAACTCGAAAAAATTTCACACTGGATGCAGCCGATCTTCGACAACCTCACCTACCTCTTGCGCGACGGCATGGAGGTTGGCCCGCGCATCAAGCGCAAGACCAAGATGACCTCGCAGGAGAAGGTCGAGAAACTCCTGCGCGAAAATATCATGGAAATGGAGGCGCTCACCTACATCCGCGGGCGCTCCATCCCCCGCCAGTATGTGATCATCGACGAGGCCCAGAACCTCACGCCCCACGAGGTTAAAACCATCGTTAGCCGCGCAGGCGAGGGCACGAAGATGGTCATCACCGGCGACCCCTACCAGATCGACAACCCCTACCTCGACGCCTCCAGCAACGGCCTGACCTACGCCACCGAGCACCTCAAGGAACAGCCGATCCACGGCCACGTCACCCTGCGCCAAAGCGAGCGCAGCGAACTCGCCGCCATCGCCGCGGAATTTCTGTAAGCGGAATTTCTCACTCGATAACCCGTAGGGGCTTCGCTCGCGAAGACCTGACATTGAAACCCAACATCCTCCTGATCCTCGCCGATGACCTCGGCTGTGGCGACATCGGCGCCTTCAACAACGGCCTCACCCAAACCCCCGCGCTGGATGCGCTGCTGCGCGAGAGCGTCTGCCTCACCCAATCCTACGCCGCCTCCCCCGTCTGCAACCCCTCGCGCGCCTGCCTCCTGACCGGGCGCTACCCCCACCGCACCGGCTCGATCGACACGCTGGAATGGCGCGGCCTCGAACGCCTCGCGCTCCGCGAAACCACCCTCGCGGATGTCCTGCAAGCCGCCGGCTATGCCACCGGCCTGGTCGGCAAGTGGCACCTCGGCGCCTTCGATGAACGCTATCACCCCCGCCGCCGCGGTTTCGCCGAGTCCGTCTGCTTTCGCGGCGGCATGCACGACTATTACGCCTGGCGCATCGAGCACGGCGACTCCGTACTCCGCGGCGATGGACGCTACCTCACCGACGTCTGGACCGACGAGGCCATCCAGTTCATCGAACGCCACCAGCGCGAACCCTTTTTTCTGCACCTCGCCTACAACGCCCCCCACACACCCTTGCAGGCGCCCATCGAAGATATCGCCCCCTTCTTCGACAGCCCCACCACTCGCGGCGTGCAAACGCTCTACGGCATGATCCGCCGCATGGACCAAGGCATCGGCCGCGTCCTCGACACCCTGCAACGCCTCGGCTTGCGCGAGAATACGATCGTCCTCTTCGCCAGCGACAACGGCCCGCAATTTGGCGGCGAGGGCGCATACAAACTCGACCGCTTCAATTGCCATTTCTACGGCGCCAAGGGCTCTGTCCACGAGGGCGGCATCCGCGTGCCCGCCATGCTGCGCTGGCCCGCCGGCCTCGACGGCGCGCACACCCGCGACGCCATGGTGCATTTTAGCGACTGGTTTCCCACCCTCCTCGCCATGGCCGGCGTCGCCCCGCCACCAGACCGCCATCTCGACGGCGTCAACGTGCTCCCCATGCTTCGGGGCGAAACGGGCCAGACCTGCACGAAACGCTTCTGGCAATGGAACCGCTACACCCCCGTCGGCACCTGCAACGCCGCCGTACGCGACGGCGATTGGAAACTCGTCCGCCCCGCCATCGCCGAAGCCATGGACGCCCCTTGCGCCAAACAATGGTTGAAAATTTCCATGTACGAACCCGAAATCCTGATCGCCCAAGGCCTCGTCCGCGACCCCGAACCCGCCCGCACCATCCCATCGCCGGCACCCCCCGAACTCTACAACCTCGCCCACGATCCCTACGAATCAACAAATATCGCCAATCAACATCCCAACCAAACCCGCCGCCTCCTCCACGACCTCGAATCCTGGTTCGAATCCGTAGAGCGCGACCGCTCCACGATCAACGATGCGCGGTAATACCGCATCTTATTCGCCGTTCCATAATTTCCCCACCAATCCCAAGGCGGGCTATCGCCCGCAACCCAATCGGGGTCGGAGTCGCTTTCGGATTCGGAATCGATCCCGATCCCGACTCCGACCCCGATAAGATGCACGCATTTGCGTACGATGTTACGATGGAACAGTTCAAACCCCAACCCGCCCCTTGAATCTTCCCCCCATTCACGTAGAATCCCCCCACATGCCAGACCCCTTCCAATCCGCCTTCGAACAGCACCGCGAAAAAATCCTCGCGCAATGGATGGAACTCCTCGCCTTCCCCAGCATCAGCACCGACCCCGCCCACCACCACGACTGCCTCGCCTGCGCCGAATGGGAAGTCCAGCACCTGCGCGCCATGGGCTTCGACAACGCACGCCTCCTGCCCACGCCTGGCAACCCCGTCGTCTTCGCCGAACGCCAGGGCCTGCCCGGCAAACCCGTCGTGCTCTTCTACGGCCACTATGACGTCCAACCCGTCGACCCCCTCGAAGCCTGGCACACCCCGCCCTTCGCCCCCACGCTGATCGATGGCCGCATGCGCGCCCGCGGCGCCCAGGACAACAAGGGCCAGCATTTCTACGCACTCAAAGCCATCGAAACCCTCATCCAGCAAAACGCCCTCGGCGCGACCCTCAAAATCCTGATTGAAGGCGAGGAGGAATGCGGCAGCCACGGCATCGCCGCCGCCATGCCCAACTGGCGCGACCTGCTCAAGGCCGACCTGCTGCTCGTCACCGACATCGGCATGGACGGCCCCCGCGCGCCCACGATCACCTTGAGCCTGCGCGGCATGCTCCACCTCACCGCCGAACTCTCCGGCCCCGTGCGCGACTTGCATTCCGGTACCCACGGCGGCGTCGCCCCCAACCCCGCCATCGGACTAGCCCGCATGATCGCCAGCCTCCACAACCCCGACGGCAGCATCGCCATCCCCGGCTACACCGACGGCATCCAGCCGCCCACCCCGGACGAATTGGAAATGATTCGCGCCATGCCCTTCGACGCCGCCGCCTATCGCAAAGCCACCGGTGTCCCCCCCACGGGCGGCGAACGCGCCCGCCCCGTCTCCGAACGCCTCGGTCTTCGCCCCACAATCGAAGTCAACGGCTTCCGCTCCGGCTTCGACGGCCCCGGCGTGAAGACAATCATCCCCGCCCTCGCCCGCGTAAAGTTCACCTCGCGCCTCGCCGCCGGCCAGGACCCCGCGCGCTGCCTCGCCGCCCTGGAAACCCACCTGCGCCAGCACACGCCCGAAGGCCTGACCCTGACCATCACCGAAAAAGGCGTCGGCGGTTCCGGCTTCCGCCTCAACCCCAAATCCCCCTGGGTCACCCGCGCCACATCCGTGCTGCAAAACCTCTACGGCGTCGCCCCCATCCGCCGCTGGGAAGGCGCCTCCATCCCCATCATCGCCGAACTCGCAAAAATCTCCGGCGCCGAACCCCTCCTCGTCGGCTTCGGCCTCGAAGAAGACAGCATCCACGCCCCCAACGAATCCTTCGCCCTCGACCAATTCCGCAACGGCTACCTCTACGTCGCCCACCTCCTCGCGGGACTGTAGCCTCCGCGCCTCACCTCCGCATGTATTTCCTCTTAATCGTAATCTTAATCCTAATCGTAATCCCCCCCCGCCACCCCTCAAATCCCCATATTGACGGCATCACCATAATCATGCACTATAGTACAAGTTCTTGTACCTATCGCATACAAGGGGATCTCGCATGACCCAGGACGCAACGCTGCATGTCAAATTGAACAGCGTGATCGATGGCAGACTGAAAAAGCTGGCCTATGATTGCGGCAAGAGCAAGGGACAGCTTGTTCGTGAAGCCATCTCCGCCTGTTACCAGACCTCCTTGGACGATCTTCCGCTCCGGCAGCGCCAGGCAATTTCGGCCTACCAGGGCGGCTACATCAGCCTCGGAAAACTGGCACGTGTCATGGGCCTGCACGTCCTCGAACTCCGCGGCTGGCTCACGGAACGTGGAATCGCGCAACACAACCCGCTGGGCGCCGAGGACGCAGCCAATGCCTGACCGCGGACCGGACTATTTCTTCGATACGGTCTCGCTTTGCAATTTCGCCCTGGCGAAAAGTCTCGATCTCCTCGTCTCGCGCTACGGCCTCCGCGCCCGGATCACCCAGGAAGTCCTGGACGAAGTCACCGATGGCGTGGTGGCCGGCCATGCAGGCCTGCGCGCGATCGAAGATGCCGTCGCGGATGCGCGGTTCTCGCGGGCGCCATCCCCCACATCTCCGGATGAACGGGAGTCGTACCGGCAAATGCTCCGCATCCTGGCCCCGGGCGAGGCCTCCTGCATCGCCTGTGCAAAAGCCCGGGGCGGCATCGTGGTCACGGACGACAAAACCGCGCGCGAATGCTGCACCGAACGTGGCGTAAAATTCACAGGAACGATCGGCATCCTCAAAGCCTGCAGCCAGACCGGATCCCTGACCCCCGAAGCCGCGGATGCCATTCTCCAGACGATGATCGCCGCCGGCTACTACTCCCCCATCCAACGCATCAGCGACCTGGCCTGAAATCCCGACCCGCCTCCCAGCGCCTTTGCGGCGCTGGAGCCCCCCCCCTCGTACGCCCAAACCAAGTGATCGCCCGACCTCGGTCCCCGCCCTCGAGAGCACCGACCGTCATTGCCGATTTGACTCGTACTCCAGGCGGAACAATTCCAGTAAGTGCAAATCGAGTCGGTCTTTCATGCGTCCGCTGGCTTTCTTGCTGGCGATGATATCGCGTAGATTGGCCACCGGGAAAATGCCCTCATGCACGGATCGGGCCTTGGCTTCATCGAAGCTCGCAATGCCGTCAGGGGCGAAGACCAGATCCAGGTCGAAAGGGCCGTCCTTGAGTTGTACAAAGTCCTTCCCCCGGATGATTTCGGTCTGGGTGTTCTCATCCAAGACGAAGCCAAGGCCAAGCAGGGCCTTGACCATGCACCTGCCGTTCTCATCGGACTTGGCTGGAAAGACATCCACGTCCTGTGTGGTACCTGGAAACCCAAGCAAAATCGCCCCGCTCTTGCCGATGAAAAGATAGTCCACGCCCGCCTTTTCGAACGCTTCCGCCACCTGTTGCGCCTGAAGCGGATTAAATGGCAGGCGGTCGTTCATTCCTCTGGTGCAGGCTGGAATCCGAGGTAGGCGGGCAGATTCGCCGCGCACCACTCACGGTACGCTTTCGTGCTGGAGAATATGCGCACACCGGGGGTGTCGAGGACGGGACGGTGAACACGGCAGAAACCGTATTTCATCCGGGATTCCAACGGGCGCGCCATCTGGCGGCGGCACTGCTCGCGGAAGGCCAATGCTTCCGCTTCCTCGCGGATGCTGGTGAACGCCGAACTCATATGGAATAGTCTGCCGGAATCCTGCTGAAGGAACAATCCGAACTTTGGGTGAAATCCAATCTTCAATCTTCAATCTGCAATTCCCATACTCCCCCATGCACCGCACCCCCCCCCAGCGCCTTCGCACTCCCAAGTCGGGCTGACGCCAACAATCCAATCGGGGTCGCCGTCGGTATCGGAATCGGAATCGATCCCGACGCCGATACCGATTCCGACCCCGAAAAGATACCCGCATTTGCATCAGATGTTTTGACGGAACAATCTAATCGCATTCTCCCTCCCCCGCACCCAGCACGAAGCACCAAGCACTTCGCACTTCTTCTT
>CAMFEP010000102.1 GCA_945949405.1 Kiritimatiellales bacterium | reverse complement strand
CTGGTGTGGGCTCGAATCGCTGAGCCTCCTACGCCTGGAGGCTTCGGACGGCCAAGGAGGGCGATTCGAGCCCACGGATGCCAATTTCGGCCCGAACCGGCCTCTCACCGGTTCGGGCAGGAAAGAATAATCATCCGCGGCCTCTGCGTCTCCGCGAGCGCTTTCCGTGCCGAATGTATCAACCTACAGCCGGACGGGGCAAGATTGCCGAATGCTGAATGTTGAACGCCGAAGGTTCGGAGTTCAACATTCCGCGGTTGTCGTGGGCGCTTCCGGTCGGCGCGTAGAGCCGGCACTACAACGCAACATCAATTCGACTTGCGGCCGCCGACGCCCTTGGCGGTGGTGGAGAAAGTCTTGCCGGTGGGGCGGGGGCGCAACGCGCGGACGGACTTGCCGGTGCGCCACATCTCGGAGTTGCCCAAGGCGGCGAGTTCCTTGTCGAGCAGTTCCTTGTAGTTCTTCTTGCCGCAGGTGGTGAGCACGCGGCGCGTTTCCGCGCCGGTCTTGACGCGGTGGTAGAGCTTGCGGAACACCGGCAGGGTGGCGGCCTTGAACTTCGGGCTCCAGTCCAGGGCGCCGCGCTGGGCGGTGGTCGAGCAGTTCGCGAACATCCAGTCCATGCCGTTTTCGTCCACGAGGCGGATCAGGCTCTGGGTGAGTTCCTCGGAAGTTTCGTTGAAGGCTTCGCTGGGCGAGTGGCCATTGCGGCGCAGGGTTTCGTATTGCGCCGCCATCACGCCGGCCAGCGCGCCCATGAGGATGCCGCGCTCGCCCGTGAGGTCGCTGAACACCTCGCGCTGGAAGGTGGTCGGGAAGAGGTAGCCCGAGCCGATGCCGATGCCGAGGGCGATGCAACGCTCCTCCGCGCGGCCCGTGTAATCCTGGCCCACGGCGAAGCTTGAATTGATGCCGGCGCCCGACAAAAAGTTGCGGCGCACGTTCAGCCCAGAGCCCTTGGGGGCCACGAGGAGCACGTCCACGTTCTTCGGCGGGATCACCTTGGTCTGGTCCTTGTAGGCGATCGAGAAGCCGTGGGAGAAATAGAGGGCGTCGCCCGGCTTGAGGTTCTTTTTCACCGATGGCCAGATGGCCTTTTGTCCGGCGTCGGAGACGAGGAACTGGATCACGGTGCCGCGGCGCACGGCCTCCTCGATGTCGAAGAGGTCCTTGCCCGGGATGAAGCCATCCTGCATCGGGCGCTTGAAGTTGCGCGCGCCCACGATGACCTTGAAGCCGTTATCCTTGAGGTTCAGGGCCTGGGCGGGGGCCTGCACGCCATAGCCGATGATGGCGATGGTTTCGTTCTTCAGAACCTTGCGGGCCTTTGACATGGGGAACTCGTCCCGTGTCACCACCCGTTCCTTTGTGCCGCCAAAATCGATCAGTGCCATAGTGCGCTCCTCCTCAATGAAACAGCCGGTGAAGTTAGCGATTTGCGGGGGGTGGGTCAATGTTTGTTGTAAAAGGAATCAGGCATTTCTCGCGGAGGCGCGGAGCGCGCAGAGGTTGTTTTTTATACCCGAAATGGTGAGAGGCCGGTTCGGGCAATCCGGCCTCTCCGCGAACTCTGCGTCTCCGCGAGCATGGTCTGTTCGCCATCGCCGGGCCAGTTTTGTCTAGGCAGGCGGGGCACCGGCGGTATAATCCTGCCGAATTTTGAAATTTCAAAGGATCCGCCGGGCATGGCTGAAAATCGCAATATTCCAACCCCTGACGAGCAGGCGCATATTTTCCGGCGGTCCGTGCCCTTGCAGGTGCGGTTGCAGGAAATCACGCGCGCGCTGGGCGCGGTCGAGGGGCTGACCTGCCTGGAAGTTGGCGCCGACAACGGGGGCCACAGTCTCAAGCTGCGCAAGCATGGGGGCAGCTGGCAGAGCGTGGCCTGGGATCCCGCGGTGGCGGAGGCGGTCGGCGCCGCGATCGGGGAAAAGGTGCATGTGTTCGCCGAGGGCGGGCTGCCGTTCAAGAAAAAGCTGTTCGATGTGGTGGTCGTGTACGATTTTCTGGAGCGCTTCCGCGACGACATTGCCTTCATCGAGGAATGCCACAAGATTCTGAAACCTGACGGGCGTTTGATTGTGAGCGTGCACCGCCTGGGCAACTGGCGTCCGGTGGAGATGTTGCGCAGCGCGTTGGGCCAGACGTATCAGAAGCGCGGTTTCGTGCGGCCGGGGTATACGGAATCCGAGTTGTTTCGGGTGCTCAAGAGCGGGTTCGACGTGCATGTGGTGCGGGCCTACTCGCGCTTCTGTGTGGAATTTTCCGACGCCATCGTGTCGCGGGTCATCGAAAAGTTCCAGGCGGCGGGGGAGGCCGGCAAGGGCCGGGTGGCGCGGGCGCATACGATCGGGAATATTTTTTTGCGGATCGCGTTCCAACTCGACGCGTTGATGCTGTTGAGCCGCGGGTACCGGTTCATCGTCATTGCCAAGCGGCGTGCCTGGCGGCCGCGCAACGCCCCGGTGCTGGTGGATGGGCGGTCCATCACCGAGGCCGTCTTGAGCCGCGTTCCGGCGTGAGTGGGGGCGCTTCCGGATTCGAAGATTGGCCGCAAAAATGCGCAAAAAGCGCAAAAAGAGGACGCCAGTCTTTGCGCCTTTTGCGCTTTTTCGCGGCCGATGTAAAATGATCCTGGCGCGCGGCTATTGACATCCGGGCGGGACCTGTTAACTTACGCCGTTTTGGACCGGTCGGGAGAGGTTACGATTATGGCAACGAGTACATGGCATCCTTCCAAGATCAAGCGCAAGCGCAAGATCGGCTTCCGCGCGCGCATGGCCACCCGCAACGGGCGCAAGGTCATTTCCCGTCGTCGCAAAACCGGCCGCACCAAGTTGTCGGCCTAGGGTTTGGGGCGAGTTGGCGCCCATGCCGAACCAGGTTACACGGGACGCCACGGACGGGCAGGCGCCCGGCATTCCTTCCCACGCGCAGGGGCTTTCACGCCGCCAACGGATTACGGAACCCGCCGTGTATCGGGAAGCCTTCGAGGGCGCGGCGTTTGCGGGGCGTTATCTTGTGATGCGCGTGCGTCGCGGGCCGGGCGCGGCGCTGCGGCTCGGCGTGGTGGCCGGGAAGCGTGCGTTGAACCGCTCGGTCGATCGTTCGCGCGCCAAGCGGCTGTTGCGCGAGGCGTACCGGTTGAATCGCGCGCGGTTCGCGGGGGCGTGCGACGTGGTCTTGATCGCGCGCGCGGCGATTCGCGGCGTCACCCGCCAGGCGGTGGAAGAGGATCTGCTGAAACAGGCGCGCCGGGCCGGGTTGCTGGGAGAGAAGGCTTAACGCGGCACAGCCGCAATCAATTGGGAATAACCACGGATTTCACGGATGACACGGATACGGACTCGGAATCCGTGATATCCGAGCCATCCGTGGTAAAATCGTCGCAGGAAAAGAAGAATTGGAACGTTAGCAGCGCAGGGAACCACGCATGCTTAAATTTTTGCTGCTGCTGTTGATCCGGATCTACCGGCTGGTGCTCTCGCCGTTTCTCGGTCCGTGCTGCCGGTTTCATCCATCCTGCTCCGCCTACGCGCTCGACGCCATTGAACGCCATGGCGTGTGGCGCGGCGCGGGCCTGGCCACGCGGCGCATGCTGAAATGTCATCCCTACCATCCCGGCGGATTCGATCCCGTGCCGGAGACGACCGCACAAGGACAACGACCATGAACAAACAGGAAAAACTGATCGTCGGATTGCTGTTCGGGCTTCTCGTCCTCTGGGGCATGACGAGCCAGAAGAAACAAGCCGGACGTCCACCCCCCAAGGCCGCCGCGACGGCCGGCGCCACGCAGGAAGTGGCCCAGGCCTCCGCCGACACGAATGGCGTTCTCGTGGCGGAGACGGCGATCGCCGTGCCGGAGGAGATGCTGGCGCCCGAACGCACGCTGGTGCTGTCCAACGACCTGACGGTGGTGGTGGTGACCTCCCGCGGGGGCGCGATCACCGAGGCTGAACTGCCCGGTTTTCGCGCTTCGCTGGACAAGTCCAGCGGCCCGGTGCGCCTGGACTTTGCCACGCGGCCGGCGCTGGCGATCCAGGGCATCCCCGGGCTGGACCGTGTTGGCGATTTCATGCTGGAACCCTCCGGGCCCGATGGCCTCGTGGCGCGCGCGCGCACGGAAAGCGGAATTGAATTGCAGCGCACGATCCGCCTCGTGGATGGCTACCGCCTGACCGTCGAGGATGTGTTTGCCAATCCGGGCATGGAATCGGTGAACCTGCCGGCGCATGCCGTGAGCGTGGGGCCGATGCACATGAACGCCGGCGAGAGCCACATCCAGGGCATGGTGTACCTCGGGCTGGATACGCTGGCGGCGCAAGGCGACAACGAGGTGGAGCATTGGGGCAAGACGGTGAACGAAATCCTGGGCGTGAGCGGCGGCGGTTTCGGCTGCTCGCGGCCCAACCTCCAGAACGTCCCGGTGATGGGGCAGCGCGATTTGCAGGTGCAGACGGATTGGGTGGCGGCCAAGAACAAGTTTTTCGTGCAGATCCTCGCCCCCGAAGTGCCGGCGCAAGACTGCCGGCTGCACGTCGAGCGCGAAGCCGTGGACACGACGCTCACGGTGAAATCGGTGGCGGCGGAATTGCTCTTCGGGGGCCGGGCGCTGGCGCCGGGCGAAACCTGGACGCGCAGGGCCGTCTATTATGTGGGGCCGAAGGAATACAGCCGGCTCAAGACGCTGGGGAAGCACCAGCATGATGTCATGCAGTTCGGCTGGTTCGAGTGGTTTCGCGCCATTTGCGCGGCGCTGCTGTACACGCTCAACGCGATTTACCGGGTAATTCCGAACTACGGCGTGGCGGTGATCCTCGTCACCGTGCTGGTGCGCGCGATCTTCTGGCCCATCACGCACAAGAGCATGATGAGCATGAAGAAGATGCAGAAGATTCAGCCGCTCGTGACCGTGGTGCGTGAGAAGCACAAGAGCAACCCGCAGAAAATGAATCAGGAAATCATGCTGCTCTATCGAGAGCACAAGGTCAACCCGCTGTCCGGTTGCCTGCCGATGCTTGTGCAGATTCCGGTGTTCATCGCGCTTTATAACGTGTTGCGCAGCGCCGTGGAACTTCGCTACGCGGAATTTTTATGGATCAAGGATTTGAGCGAGCCGGAAAACCTGTTGCACGGCATGATCCCGCTCGTGGGGTCGCTCAACATACTGCCGCTATTCATGACGGCCACCACGGTGCTGCAGCAAAAGCTGACGCCAGCCACGATGGATCCCCAGCAGCAGAAGATCATGACGTACATGCCGATCATGTTCCTGTTCTTCTTCTACACGATGCCCTCGGCGCTGGTGCTGTACTGGACCGTGAGCCAGCTGCTGGCGATCGCCCAGATCAAGTGGAACCAGCGGGGTGATAAGGCGACGAGCGCCGGTCCGGTGATGCCGGTGCCGGTGGTGAAGGGCAAGCGGTAGGCGGCGGGCGCGGATCCGGAAAACCACGAAGGCACGAAGAGCACGAAGAGGAGCACCCCGTTGTGCTCTTTGTGTGCCCGCTTGGTGATCTTCGTGTCTTGGTGGTTATCCGTTCCGCTTCTTCCCGAATTGGAAGCGGCTTTCGGTGCCGGCGCGCAGGCGTTGGACGTTGCTCTTGTGGCGCCACAGGACGAAAACTGCAAGCAGAGTGAAGGTGGCGGGAATCACCGGCGGGGGCTGGGGATGCAGCCACCAGGCGCTGGCGGCGACGACCACTGCCGCGGCCATGGAGGCAACGGAGACGTAGCGCGCGGTCACGAACACCAGCACCCAGGCCGCGAGGCCGATGCCCATTGCGGCGGGTGAGACTCCCAGCAAGATCCCGGTCGTGGTGGCCACGCCCTTGCCGCCCTTGAACCCGAGATAGACGGGCCAGTTGTGTCCCGCCACCGCCGCGACGCCGCAGGCCAGGCTTAAAAATGCCGGCGCGGGACTGTCACTGCCTGTCGCTGCAATGGCGAGCGCGGGAAACCAAGCCGCGGGCGCCCAGCCCTTGAGCATGTCCAAGGCGAAGACGAGAATGCCCCAGGGCTTGCCGACGCAGCGAAAGACATTGGTGGCGCCAATATTGCCGCTGCCCACCTTGCGGATGTCCACGCCGCGCGCGCGGGAGACGATCAGGCCGAAAGGAATGGCGCCGGTGAAGTAGGCGGCGGCGAGGGCGAGAATGGTGGGGGTAGAAATACTCATGGTTTACTTACTTTCCCCAATTGTTTCTGATCGGAAATATCGAATATCGAACAAGGAACCGCAGAATGTAGAAGTTACTGAAACTTCATCATTCAACATTCCTTGTTGGATATTCTGCAGTTTCCGGCAAACGGGATTCAATTTCAGATTTTTCGATTTTCAATTCGTCTGGCGATGCCTTCCAATGGTGCGCGGGCGGTGGGGTCGAAGGGGGAGAGGGACGCCAGGGCCTGGGTCAGCAGCGATTGCACGCGTGTGCGGGCGGCGGCGGGGGTGATCACGGAGAGGCAGGAGAGGGGCGCGGGTTTTGCGGGCGACGCGCCTACTTCCGCCGCGTCGAGCAGGTCGTCGGTGATTTGAAAGGCCTCGCCGATGGCTTCACCGTAGCGGGTCAGGGCCTCGAGCTGGGCGGGGCTGGCGCCTGCCGCGATGCCGCCCATGCGCAGGGCGGCGCGAAATAAATCGCCAGTCTTGTGCCGGTGGATGAAGGCCACGGTTTCCGGGGTGGGGGTGGTGTTCGTGGCGGCGATGTCCTCCACCTGCCCGCCCACGACGCCCTGGCTACCGGCGGCGGCGGCGAGTTCGGCGACGAGGCGGCCCGCCACGGGCGCGGCGTCCGCCAACAGCGCGAAGGCCAGCGATTGCAAGGCGTCGCCCGCGAGCACCGCGTTGGCCTCGCCATAGATCACATGAAGGGTGGGGCGGCCGCGGCGCAGGGCATCGTCGTCCATGCAGGGCAGATCGTCATGCACGAGGGTGTAGGTGTGCAGGACCTCCAGGGCCAGTGCGGCGCGCATGGCGGCTTCGTGCGCGGTGCCGGCAAGCTCGGGGGCCACGGTTTCCGCGGCGGCGAGGCAGAGCAGGGGGCGGAGGCGCTTGCCGCCGGGGAAGAGGCTGTAGCGCATGGCCTCGTGAAGCAGGCGCGGGCGCGCGTCCGCGGGGGGCAGGCGCTGCTCCAGCTCGCGGTCAACCCGTTCCCGCTGGCGTTGCAGATACGCGTCAAGATTGGTCATGGTGACGCCCGTTTATGTGGGCGAAGGCACGGTAGCGCAAGCGCGCCGCCGATGCAAATGCGGGGTGCGCCATTGTCGCGACTCTTTAGGAATGTCCTATTGTAACTCAATAGAAATGTCCTCATCAGAGGTCTCCAGCCGAAAAGCAAGGAGGCCAGATGGGACTGATCGCAATGAGCACATGGGAGCGACGTCGCATGACGTTGATGACGCGGGTGGCGG
>CAMFEP010000101.1 GCA_945949405.1 Kiritimatiellales bacterium | reverse complement strand
AACAGGGATGGTAAGCCCCGTGAAAAATCCGCGCAACGATCCGCCGGTAGAGCACACAAAGCCACACCGCCTGCTCCGTGTCTCTGTGCCTCCGTGGTGAGGGCCGTCCGAGAGAACCCCGCATTGCGCCTTGCCCCATCCTCCGCGTTTCCCTAATAATCCCACCTTTAGGAGGATCCTTTCCACATGCTGCGATTTCGCCCCGAAGTTCTGCCGTTCATCGCCGCCGCCGCCATCGCGGGCGTGCTGCTGACACTGATCATCCGCGCCTGCGGTCCAAAATGGTGCTGCGCCAGCGTCTGGGGCCTGGCGCTGTTCCTCATCGCCACCCTCTATTTTCTCTACTTTTTCCGCGACCCCGACCGCCACGCCCCGGGCGATGACAACCTCATCGTCTCCTCCGGCGAGGGCACCCTCGCCGCCATCACCCCGCTGACCTCGGACGCCTTCCGCGAACATGCCCGCCGTTCGGGCCTCGATCCCGATGCCCTCGGCCGCCTGTCGCACGGCGACGTGACGCGCATCAGCGTGTTCTTGAGCCCGTTCAACGTCCACGTCAACCGCGCCCCGCTCAACGGCAAATCGCGCTTCCTTGGCTACTTCCCGGGCAAACACATTTTCACGGGAAACGAAAAATCCTCCGAGGAGAACCAGCACAACTCGATCCTCATCGAGCACCCGCGCACCACCTGCCTGCTGAACCAGATCGTCGGCCCCGTCTGCCGCCGCGTGGTCTATTGGCTCCCCCACGACCGCACCGTGGACGTCCGCCAGGGTGACCGCATCGGCATGATGAAATTCGGCTCACGTCTCGATCTCTATTTCCCAAGCGCGGACATCGAGGCAACCATCACGGTGGGCGACCCCGTAAAGGCCGGCGAAACGGTCGTGGCGCGCTTGCGCGGGAGCGGCGGCGCATGAGGAAAATCATCCTCGAGCCGCGGAGCCTGTTCATGAACTGGCGCCAGGTGATTCCGACCCTCTTCACCCTCGCCGCCATGCTCGCCGGCTTCTTGAGCATCCTCGTCGCCATTCAGGGCATGGGCCTCACCAACGACCCCCATCACGCCAGCCGGCTCTATGCCTGCTCGGCCCTGCTGATCATGCTCTCCATGATCCTGGACGGCATCGACGGCAACCTCGCGCGCTACTTGAGAGGCCAGAGCGATTTTGGCGCCGAGCTCGACACCTACGTGGACCTCACCGCCTTCGGCATCGCCCCGGCAATTTTAATCTTCGCCGTGACGCTCCAGTCTCACGAACCGCTCGTTCGCGTGCTGCTGCCCTCCGCCGTGGCCCTTTCCGGCGTCGTGCGCCTGGCCCGCTTCAAGGCCAAGGATCCCCTGCGCGGCCAGGGCGGCTACGCAGGCCTGCCGATCACGGCCAACGCTTCCTGGGTCGCCCTCTTCGTCTTCATCAGCCAGGCCCCGCCGCACGAACGCTTCTCGTTAAGTGAAGGCCGCGTCGCCGGCCTGTTTCTGGTCGGCGTGCTGCTCTTCATTGTGCTTCAGGTCACGAACCTGCGCTACCCCAAGCCCACGAAAAAAGCCGCGCTCTTCATCCCCATGGTGATCCTCGTGGTCTTGTTCCTCGGGCTCGGCCTCTACCAACCGCGCATGGGGGTGCGCATGGCCGTCGCCATGATCATCATGGGACTCGGCTATGTGGGCATCGGCCCGCTCTTTGTCCGCGGCTATGCGGCACACAAGGCCCGGCGCGATGCCCGAACGGAACGCAGCCAGAAACCGGACCAGCAGGGCTGACATGTCACTCGACCGCATTCTGGACAATCTCGCCGAGCATGTGCGCCACCGCCTCGAAGAAGGCGAGCGCTCCGTGGAAATGAACCCCGCCGTCCTCCAGTCCCTGCGCCAACCCGTGCGCCTCGCCGCACAGCCCCCCAGTCCCAATGTCCCAAGGTCCCACGGTCCCACCGTCCCACAGTCCCACAGTCCCAATGTCCCACAGCCCCCCTCCCTCGCCGCCATCGCACACCGCATCGCCACCTGCCAGACTTGCCGCCTCGGCAAAACCCGCACCTGCACCGTGCCCGGCCAGGGGAACCCCCACCCGGAACTCGTCTTCGTGGGCGAAGGCCCCGGCGAGGACGAGGATGCACAGGGGCTGGCCTTCGTCGGCCGCGCAGGCCAGCTGCTCACGCGTATGATCATCGCCATGGGCCTCACGCGGGAGGAGGTCTGGATTGGCAACGTGGTCAAATGCCGCCCCCCGGACAACCGCGTGCCCGAACCGGACGAGATGGCCGCCTGCCTCCCCTTTCTGCGGGAACAACTCGCGGTTCTAAAACCCAAGGTGATCGTGGCCCTGGGCGCAACCGCCGTCAAGGGCTTGGTGAACACCCAAACCGGCATCACCAAATTGCGCGGTCATTGGCTGAACTTCGCCGAAATCCCCCTGATGCCGACCTTCCACCCCGCCTACCTGATACGCGGCGGAGGCGACGAGAAAGCCCGCTACTGGGACGTCTGGGAGGACATGTGCACCGTCCTCAAGCGCCTCGGTCGCCCCGTCCCGGAACGCAATAAGCCGCCTGCGGCCTGATTGCGTCCGCTGGCGGGCGAGGCTTCCCCGTCGTAGCGGATGTGCTCGCGGAAGTCGTCATACCCCTGCTCTAAATCCGCCACCCTCCGAAGTCAAGCCACGCCCCACCCTCCTGCCAGCAAAGGTGGTCCGGGGCCTCCGGACCCGGACGCGGGGTGAATAAACCACCCCTCTCCCGCGTCCAACCCAGCGAGCCTGAACAACGCCATGGGAGGATATCGCCATGAACACGGAAATACGTCTGGGACTGCTGATGCTCGCCCTCACCACCGGCCAAGCCCTCGCCGGCGGCGCGTGCGGCTTTAATACCGCCATGGCCGCCCCACCGCCGCAATCCTGCGGTTACGTCCAACCCTATAACCCCTGCTACAGACCCGCATACCCAGCGCCCCAACCCGCGGGCTACTGGACCTGGCGCCAACAGCGCGTCTGGGTCCCCGGCCGCTATGTGCCCTACACCTCACCCTACACAGGCTCACAGATGATGTGGCAGCCCCCGCACTACGAATTCCAATGGATACGCAGCTGGGTGCCAACGCGGTAAGCCTGAAATTTTCAAGCCCGCAGGTAGGGCGAACCCTCCGGGTGAGCCGTCCGTGCCTCCGTGGTGAATCCTACTCCGCTACCCGCGTCGCATGCGGCGACACCGTGTGCAGCACATACTCCGCATGCTCCTTGCCAAAGTAGTCCACCGCCCACTGGTCGGGAAATAGAATCGTCAGCTGCCCGCGCACGTCCTGCGCCAGTCGCACGCCGGACCCCAGATACACGCCTTCGACTTTCGCCTTCGGCACATCCGGCGCCAGCCAGCGGATTTGCGTGTAGGGCGCGGCCTCCAGCCGCGGCTCGGCGCCATATTCGTTCTGTAGCCGATACATCACCACGTCGAACTGCAGCTTGCCCACCGCCCCCAGCAGCACCCCCGCCGTGCTCGCCTCCAGCGGCGTGAACGCCTGAATCACACCTTCGTCGAGCAACTGGTCCAGCCCTTCGCGGAACTGCTTGTGCTTCGCCGTGCCCGCGTTGCGAATGTACGCGAAGGCCTCCGGCGGGAAGCGCGGAATCTCGTCGTAGCGGATCGCCGGATTGGACGTCAGCGTGGCGCCAATCCGAAACGCCTTGTGCGTCACCAATCCCACGATGTCCCCGGCATAGGCCACTTCCAGCGACTCGCGATCCTGCCCAAAAAGCTTTTGCGGATACGAGAGCCGCACCGGCCTGCCCGAATCCGGATCGTTGACCACCATGTCCTTCTCGAATTTCCCGGAACATACGCGCACGAAGGTGAGCCGGTCGCGGTGGCGCGGATTCATGTTGGCCTGCACCTTGAACACGAAGCCCGAAAAATCCGGATCGCCCGGCGCCACGGGCCCCGCCACGGACTGGCGCGGCTGCGGCGGCGCACCGTATTGCACAAAGTAATCCAGCAGCAGTTGCACGCCGAAATTGGTCATCGCACTGCCGAAAAACACCGGCGTGATCTGCCCCGCCATCACGTGCGCCGCGTCGAACACCTCGCCCGCCCCGGACAGCATCTCGATCTCTTCCATCCAGGGATCGTACACCTCGGCGGGAATCAGCTCCCGAATGCTGGGATCGTGCGCGCCGCTGACCCGGTTGGGCGCGCGATGCTGCCCATGCGCCGTGCGCTCGAAGAGATGCAAATGCTTTTGCAGCCGGTCATAAACCCCGCGAAATTCCTGCCCGCTGCCCAGCGGCCACGTCACGGGAAAGGCCCCGATCCCCAGCACGTTCTCCAGCTCATCCAGCAAGACGAGCGGATTTTGCGCGGGGCGGTCCATCTTGTTCATGAAGGTGAAGATCGGCGTGCCCCGCAGACGGCAGATCTCGAACAGCTTGCGCGTGCGCTCCTCGATGCCCTTGGCCGCATCGATCACCATGATCACGCTGTCCACCGCCGTCAGCACACGATACGTGTCCTCGCTGAAATCTTTATGCCCCGGGGTGTCGAGCAGGTTGATCACGTGCCCGCCATACTCGAATTGCAGCAGCGTCGACGAAATCGAAATGCCACGCTCTTTTTCGAGCTCCATCCAGTCCGACGTCGTGGCACGCTGGTTCTTGCGCGCGCGCACCGACCCGGCGAGCTGGATGGCGCCGCCGTAGAGCAGCAGCTTCTCCGTCAGCGTCGTCTTGCCCGCATCCGGATGCGAAATGATCGCAAACGTCCGTCGGCGGGCGATTTCAGCCATGAGCGATTCGTTGTTCACAATGGGGGCGCAGTATGCCAATCGCGCGGACGCGACGCCATTGGAAACGCAAATAACCAAATTGGGCTGTGCCCACAACCCAGAGCGAACCACGGATTACACGGATGGGGAGATTCCTGCGATGACGCACAACCCTTTCCCCATCCGTGCGATCCGTGTCATCCGTGGTTAACAACTTGTTTGGTATCGCGGTTCTGGATTGATAAGGGTCCAAGGCGTGCGTGTTCGCAGCACGCACTTCATAGCGTGTCCACAGGGCTGACCACCCCCATCGGCCCCTGATTCAACACGTGCGTATAAATCATCGTGGTCTCCACTTGCGTGTGCCCCAGCAAGGCCTGCACCGTCCGGATATCCTGCCCCGCCTCCAGCAGATGCGTCGCGAAAGAGTGCCGAAAGCAGTGCGGCGTGAACCGGATCGTCAGCCCCGCCGCGCGAACCGCCTCGCGAACGGCGCGCTGCAGATGCTGCTCATCCACATGGTGACGCCGAACATGCCCCGACCGGGGATCCTCCGAAAAATCGTCCGCCGGGAAGACGTACTGCCAGCGCCATTCCCACGGCGCGTTCGGATATTTCTGCGCCAGCGCGCCCGGCACTTCCACCTCGTGCATGCTGCGCGCCTTGTCGGCCTCGTACAGCTCCCGCCGCCCCTTGAGCCACACCTGCATCTCTTCCCGATATGTCGCCGGGAACGGCACATACCGGTCCTTGTCCCCTTTGCCCGCGCGCACCATCAACCGGTTGTGATCAAACTGCACATCCTGAACGCGCAGCCGCAACAGCTCATTGATGCGCATCCCCGTGCCATACAAAAGCGCCCCCATGAACCGCTCCCGGCCCGACAGCCCCTTGATCACGGCTTTAATTTCCTCCCGGCTGGCCACCACCGGCAGCCGCAGCCCCCGCCGCGCCCGCTGAAAATCCGCAAAATCCCCCGGTTCTTTCTTAAGTACCGACTTGAAAAGGAAAACCACCGCGTTCAACGCCTGGTTCTGCGTGCTGGAGGCCACCTGCCGCTCCATCGCCAGATGCCGCAAATATTCCTTCACATGCCCCGGGCCCATCGTGGAGGGCTTTTGTCCCTGATGAAACGCCACAAATTGCCGGATCCAGCCCAGATACGTCTGCTCCGTACGGTAGGCATAATGCGCCACCCGCAAACACTCCCGCACCCGCGCTTCCAGCAAAGGCCAGTTCGTCTTCCCGCCCACAGACCCACCCGCCCCCACCCCGTCAGTCTTCGCCGCCAACATGTAGGGGCTTCGCTCATGTCCCGCCGTAGTGGCCTCACGAAGGCGGATGCGAAGACCTGCTGGCTGCGCCGGGTCCGCGTCAAAACGGCCCCCTCCTGGGTGCAACGCCGCCTCCTCCCGCACAACTGCCTTGACCGAAATGGGCGGCACTTTGTACGGTCCCACAGGTACAGCGGGAGGAACTTGCACGGCGCGACCACTTGCGGGCACACGCCGTCCCAGTTCTTGCACCGGCCGATCGGAGGCAGGCGATGCCGTTTGCGCAGACACATGTTCCGGACGCGGTTCAAGCGCAATGCCGCGGAACTGCTCATAATACAGCTCCAGCGCATCGCGTGCCTGCCCGATTTGCCAGTTCGAGACCGAGGCGCGCTGCGTCATTTCCCCCAAAAACGCCTCAATTTCCGTCCGCCCCAAACTTCGGCGACTACGCCCCGGAAAATGCACAAAAAACCGACGCACCCACGTCAGATAGTAGGGAATCGTCTTTTCCTGCGCCCCCGCCTCCCTCAAAACCGCTTCATATCCCGCCGGCCAGCTGGGATTATCATTCCGCGGCGCCACCCCGCGACGCTTCACTTGACGCATTGCACAGCCCCCTCCCCTTATTTGCTATGCGTCAACAATCCACAAAACCCATTGTCTTGTCAATCGATCCAATGATTCATCACGATATTCTTTAGCAAAATGACTTTGCTATGCGTGACGCATAATAATATGTTAGAACTCACACCCGACATGTCAGATCTTCGAGCCATCGCATACGTGAGCAGCGCGACATACCTGATGACTGTGCCGCAGCTTGAATCGCTCCTTGTGGAGGCGCGCAACCTGAATCTGGAGAGTTCCGTTACTGGCGTGCTGCTCTACAGCGATGGCAACTTCATGCAGTACTTCGAAGGTTCGGAGGGCGCTGTGAGCATCACGTATGAGCGCATACGATCCAGCCGAAGACACAAGAGCATCATCGAACTTATGAACGAGCGCATTGCCGAGCGCAGCTTTCCCGATTGGCAAATGGGCTTCGCGCAACCAACACAGTCAGAGTTGCTGTCGTTGTCAGCCGCACGCTGGCAGAGCATGGCGAGTGAGGCGCCCGGCTCATTGGCCACATCGCCCGGTTTGGCGCTTCTTCGGGGCTTCTGGAAAGGTGCCCCAAGGTGAGTTCTAACCCTTCGTTCCACCTGACGTGCTACGGCTGGCTGCGCCAGCCTTCGCACGCAGGTGAACTCAAACGTTCGCCAGAGTTCGGAAGGAATTGACGCCATCACCAAAAGGGTATAGTATCTATACCAACATGGAATTTGAATTTGACGAGAAAAAGAGTCGAATCAACAAGACCAAGCACGGAATCGATTTCGTGGAGGCACAATCCCTTTGGGAT
>CAMFEP010000100.1 GCA_945949405.1 Kiritimatiellales bacterium | reverse complement strand
GCCACCTCCGAAAAACGCCCGCTTGGGGCACATCTGCCATTCCATATTCGCATCCCGCGCTGCGCGCGGGCAGCCAAACGCGCACCACATAGCCATCGCCCGTCGCGGACTCGGGCGAGTTCGGAGGGGGACTTCAGGTAGAAAATTCTCGCATCCCTCCCTACGGTCGGGCAACCAAACGCCTGACGCGTTGCCCATCGCGCCGCAGACGGCGCGATTTCGGAATCCGGAATAAGATTGATTTCATGCGGCGGTCGCGGAGCGACGCGCCCTACCTTGAAGGGGCAATTTTAGGAGGGAGTCCGAGCCGCAATCGCCAACCTTCAACCCGCCTGCAACGCTGTGCGTAGCACTGCGGGCAGGTCGGCAATTCCTCACGGCGAGACGCCGGGGAGGCCCAGGAGGTTGAGGGGGGCGCGGGGGGAAGCGCCGGAGGATTGGAGGAGGGGGGCGAAGCGGGCGTCTTGATAAATCAGGGCATCGGCTTCGGCGCCGCCGAACTGGCGGGCGGTGGTGAGGGCGCGGGTCGCGGCGTCGTTTTCCTTGACCGTCATAAAAATGTAGGCGAGGTCGAGCCAGGCTTTCCAGTCGTCGGGTTTGGCTTGCAGATAGCGTTGCAGGCACATCACCATTTTTTGTGGCATTTGGCCATCGGCGTACATGCGGGCCATGTTCAGAAAAAGCTCGGGCTGGGTCGAGGGGTCGGAGGATACGCCGGCGAGGCAGCGTTCGAGGGCCTGGTCCATGCGGGCGTAATCCTTGCTGGCGTAGAGCAGGGTGGCGGCCTTGTACAGATAGGGCGGGGGCAGGTTCGTGCTGGCGAGGATGCCGTCGAGGATTTCGGTCATGCGGCCGGATTGCATGGCTTGCTGATAGGCTTCGGCGAGTTGGAAGGCGGCATTGACGTCCATCGACTTCTGCTGGAGGCGCTGTGTTTCGAGAGAGCGGATGCGGTCGTTGAGTTCCTCGATGCGTTTCAACTGGAAGAGGAATTCGGGGACGCGGTCATTGCCGGGATCGCTGACGGCGTACTCCTCCATGATCGCGCGGGACTCGGAGAAGCGCGCTTCCTTGAGGAGCACTTCCTGGACGAGGCGGAAATTGGCCTCGGGGCTCAGGGGGTAGAGGATGCGCGCCTCATGGAAGGCCTGCTCGGCGTTGCGCAGCATGCCGCGGTCCGAATAGAGACCGCCGATTGCGCTGCGCAGTTTGGAGAACGATTTGCGCGCGACGACATCGCGCCGGAATTTTGAATTGCTCGAGAGGCGGCGGGTGTACCAATCCCAGAAATCCATGTCGGCGAGGGCGCTATTGGGTGTGATCGGGGTTTCCTTGGTGTTGATTTTCATGATCAGGCCGTGGGGGGTGAGGAAGGGGTACATCCACCGGATGACGTAGCTTTCCTCGACGTAAAAATCGTGACGCCAGTTATTGTGGTCGAAGATCATGCGCGCCAGGATGCCGTTGATTTCCATGACGCCGAGGGCGCCGCTGACCTGCACGCGGCCGTTGTCGATCTGCAATTCGGCGTTGGCGGGGCGTTTGCCGGCCTGGACTTCCTCGACGTAGATGCGAAAGGCTGAGGCGCTGTCGTTCATGGCGGGGATCCAGATCTGATCGCCGTAGAGGTCGCGCATGACGTTCATGTAGGTGTTGTCGGCGAGGGCGTTCTGGGTGATCAGGTAGACGTCCTCGCGGACGCGGGCGGAATAGATCATGTAGGTGGGGACGAAGCGGCCGGGGTCGGTGCCGCCGAAGAAGACGGCGTCCTTGCCCATCGGGGGTGGAAATTCGGGGTTGGGCAGGGGCTCTTCATCGGGGGAAAGTTCCTCGGAGATGGCGGCGGCGCCGCGCAACTGGTAGTTGCCGAACTGCCAGCCGAAATCGTGTCCATTCTGTTCGGAGCCGCCGTAGATGCGGATCATTTCATGGTTGTAGGCGTTCTGAAGCAGCGGGATGAGTGGCAGCAGGAGGGCGATGCCGAGGCTCAAGGTGCGCAGGGCACGGTTGCCTTTGAAGACGTCCTCCACCCAGGCGAGGCCGAAGACCAGGCCGTAGCCGATCCAGAGCACATAAATCGCGTGGGATGAGATGAATTTGACGCGCTGGATGAAGGCGTCCTGGACGTCGCCCTTGGGGTTGGCGAGGACGATCAGGAACAGACTCATGATCAGAAAGCCGGAGAGGGTGGCGATGAACCACTTTTGTGAATTGTCGTCGATGGTCATGCGCAGCGCGCAGCGGCCGCGGACGAGCCAGGCGGCGGCGGCGGCCATGGCGAGGGGGACGACGATCAAGGCCAGGAGGGCGAGGGACTGGAACATCACGACGCCGCTTTGTCCGGGAGCCGCGGTGGCGCCGGCGACTTGCAGAGCGGCGTTCAGCGCGCCGATCTTGTCGATGAGCATTTTGGCGTAAAAGGCATAGCCGAAGAGCAGGCCAAGGCCGAGCAGGGCGATCATGATGCGTTCGCCGAGATCGCGCGAGGTGCGGCCGCGCAGGCGGTCCCAGAATTCCCAACTGCGTTCGGCGAAGACGGCCATGGCGCCGACGAGGAGCATGATGAGGATGCCGGCGACGAAGAGTTTGTCCGAGCGCACGGGATCGCGGCCGAAGGTGGTGAGCAGGAGGTGCTCGAGGCCCAGCGCGGCGACGGCGAGGATCGAGAGGACGACGGCGATGTGGAGGCCGCTGATCTGGCGTTGGCCGACGCGCATGCGCCAGACGGTCAGGGGCAGGAAGCCCAGGAGGGCGAGGGGCAGGGTGAACTGGCCGCGCAGGTCGGTGAAGTAGGCGCCGATCTGCTCGACGAAGCGCCAGGTGAAGACGTCGGTGGGGGCGATGCGTTCGTACTGGCCGCGGGTGATGGCGTGGAGGAAGCCCTCCCAAGTGCGCGGGAAGCCCCAGTTCATGGGCGGGTTGCGCAAGTCGGAGACGAGGGGCATGTAGGCATAGAAGGCCAGGCCGAGTTCGGTGAGCAGGATGGTCCAGGCGATTGTGCGGCCGCGCGGCGCGAACCAATAGACAAGGGTCAGGGCCAGCAGATTCAGGGCGAGATAGATGAAGCAATCGGGCGCGAGGGGGTGTGAGATCATTGGCAGGACGCCGAATTTCATGCCGCCCATCACGGCGAGAAAGGGGGCGCCGCTGATGAGGAACCAGAGGAAGAGGCGCATGTCGCGCAGGAGAATGGCGAGGACGAGGGGCAGGATGGCGAGGAGGAGGACCTGGTAATTCGTGAGGCCGAGGCCGAAGACGAAGGCGGTGGCCCAGAGAACTTTGTCTGAGGGCGCGCGCATCCACCAATAGGTGAGCAGGAAGATCAGGGAGAGGAAGAAGGCGTTGAGGCTATAGACTTCCACGATGGTGGACTGGGACCATTCGTTCGGCGTGAAGGCGAAGAGCAGGCTGGCGACCACGCCGGCGACGCAGCAGATGATGCCCTCGATGCGGTTGCCGGTTTTATGCAGGGGCTCGCGCGAGTGGCGCAGGAAGTCGAGGCCGGAGCGGCTGATCAGCATGGCGGTAATGCCGGCGGCGAAGGCACCGAAGACGGTGGAGACCAGCCCGATGCTCCAGGCGGGGTTGGGCTGGCCGCGGAACGTGACGAACGAAAAGGCCCGGGCGAAGAGCCAGGAGATCAATGACCAGATGGGATAGCCGGGGGGGTGGGGCACGCCGAGATAATCGCCGCCCACGGCGAGTTCGCCGGAGTCTTCGAGGGTGACGGTGGGGGCGAGGGTGTAGAAATAGACCGCGAAGGTCAGGAGGGTGGCGGCCCAGAAGGCCACCCAGTCGAGTTTGTGGAAGAAGGGCTGGTGGGGCGCGGCTGCGGGAGAGGCCGTCGCTGTGTCGCGTTGGGTTGGCATGCGGGGGACATTGATAGCACAAGAACGCGGGCGGAGGGAAGGAAAGAAGGCGGAGAAAGGGAAGAGAGGAAGGAATTTCTCGCGGAGGCGCGGAGCACGCGGAGAATCTGGTGTGGGCTCGAATTGCGGAGAGGGCGATTCGAGCCCACGGATTGCCGATTTCGGCCCGAATCGGCTTCTCACCGGTACGGGCAGGAAAGCATGATCTCCGCGGCCTCTGCGTCTCCGCGAGAGCAATCCCCGCCGATTGTGTCAACCTGCAGCCGGACGGGACCCTATTTGTGAATGAATTCGACGCAAAAACGTGTATCCGGATCGAAAAGGTTCCAAGGAAATAGAGGCCCAGGACGATTACGGGCAACAGCTGGGGATCAGCCTTTGCACAGGAAGATCAGGATGAGGGTGGCGCCGTAGAGGGCGAGATCGGCGAGGAGGGGCAGGTCGGAGAGCAGGACCAATTCGGGGCGTTCGCCGCGTTCGTGGCGGTAGGCGAGGTCGAGGTAGCGGAAGACGCCGAAGATCACGAAGGGGATCGTGAAGCCGAGGTAGGCGGTGCCGAATTTTTCGACGGTGGATTCGTTCATCGTGTAGATGGCGTAGGAGACGATCGTGGCGCCGGCGGTGATGGCGATGAGCAGGTCCAGCAGGCGCGCGTCGTACTGTTCCAGGCTTGGGCGGCTTGCGGCGCCACTTTCCTCCACGAGCAATTTTTCGTGGCGGCGTTTGCAGAGGGCGAGGAAGAGGGCGAGCAGGAAGGTGCAGAGCAGAAGCCAGGGGGAAATATCCACGGTCAGCACGATGGCGCCGGCGATGGCGCGCAGCACGAAGCCCGTGGCAATGACGAAGACATCGAGCAGGGCGACGCGCTTGAGGCCGAAGCTGTAGAGCAGCTGGATCGCGAGGTAGACGGCGACGACGCCGGCGAAGGGCGGGGAAAGGACCCAGGAGGCAGCGAGGCCGACGATGAGCAGGAGGGCGGCGAGACCGATGGCGAAGGCTGGGGCGATGCGGCCCGCGGCGATGGGGCGGTGGCGTTTGCGCGGGTGGGTCTGGTCGGCGCGGAGGTCGCGCACGTCGTTGAGGAGATAGACGGCGCTGGAGATGAGACAGAAAAGGAGGGCGGCGGGCAGTGCGCGGGTGGGGCCATCGATGAGGGTCAGTCCCTGGCGGGGATCCCAGAAGGCGAAGAAAAAGGCGGCGAGCACGACGGCATTTTTGGTCCACTGGCTGGGACGCAGGGCGATGAAGATGTCGCGCAGGGCGGGGATGGCGGGAGGAGTTCCGCTATTCATGAGGATTTCGCGGGATGGTTGGGCCGGGGCAGTGGTTTGCGGCGGAAGCGGCAGCGGACTGCGAGTTTCCAGACGATGCGCAGGGCCTCGGTGGCGATGTCGCGGTTCATTTTGGAATAGCCCGAGCGGCGGTCCTCGAAAATGATGGGAACTTCGATGATGCGGAAGCCGCGCATCCAGGCGCTGTGGGTCATCTCCACTTGGAAGGAGTAGCCGCTGGACATGACGCCATCGAGGTCGATGGCTTCGAGGACTTCGCGGCGGAAGCACTTGAAGCCGCCGGTGGGGTCGGTGATGGGCATGCCGGTGATCAGGCGCACGTAGGTGGAGGCGGTCTTGCTCAAGAGAAGGCGGGAGAGGGGCCAGTTGGTGATGCGGATGCCCTGCACGTAGCGTGAACCGAGAACGAGGTCGGCGTTTTCGATGGCCTTGAGGAAGTTGGGCAGCTCGTTGGGGTCGTGGGAAAAATCGGCATCCATTTCGAAGATCAGGTCGTAGCGGTGCTGGATGGCCCACTTGAAGCCGATGACGTAGGCGCGGCCGAGTCCGGCCTTGTGGGGGTTGTGGTAGGCGTGGATGCGCGGGTCTTCGGCGGCCATGGTGTCGACGATCTTACCGGTGCCGTCGGGGGAGTTATCATCGACGAAGAGGATGTGCGCGTCGGGAACGGACTTGTGGATGGCGGCGGCGATGGGACGGACATTATCTTTTTCGTCGTAGGTTGGGATGATTACGACGCAGCTTTTCATGGGCGAAACTATAGCGGGTGGCGTTTGGGGGGGGCAAGGCGATTAAAGGATTTATGATAGCCGATTGATGATTGCAGATTGATGATTTTGAGAGGAGTGGAGGGGGTGCTTGATGCTGGATGCTTGGGGGAGGGGGGCGAGGCGCAGAAACGTTCAACGTTGCGGCAATGCGATTGCCGGGGGTGGCGAGGTTTGATTATATTCCGGGTGAAATGAAGCAGACCATCGTCATGTATGGCAATCCGGTGTTGCGGGAAAAATCCCGTGTGGTCGAGCAGGTGGATGACACGATCCGCACGCTCGCGCGGGATATGCTCGACACGATGTATGCGCACGAGGGCGTGGGGCTGGCGGCGGAGCAGATTGGGCGGACCGAATCGATGTGCGTGATCGACGTGACGGGGGCCAAGCCGCGGCCGGGGCGTGCGCCGGAGCCGGCGCCGGCGATGCCGATGCCCGTGGTGATGATCAATCCCAAGATCACCGCGATGGATGGCTCGCAGGTGGGACCCGAGGGGTGTTTGAGTTTTCCCGAGGTGTACGTCAACATCCGGCGCGCGGCCACGGTGCGCGCGAGCTGGATGGATCTCGACGGCAAGATGCAGGAGGCGGATGCGAGCGGGTTGCTGGCGCGGGCGATCCAGCATGAACTGGATCATCTCGAGGGGGTGCTGCTGGTGGACCGCATGTCCGTGGCGCAACGCGTGGCCGTGGCGGGGAAGCTCAAGCGGCTCAAGCGCGGGGAGTAGGAAGAATCGGATTCGGAGAACCACGAAGGTACTAACGCACGAAGAGGAGCACGAAGGCGCGGGCGTCGCGAGCGACGAGCCTACTGCTTGCTGATCGTGGTGATGCGGAAGATGGGGAGGCGGCGGGGGCGTTTGGGGACGTGGGTGCCGGGGGCGCGGGTGAGCCCGAGGCGCTTCAGAAATTCCTCCGCGAGCCGGCGATAGGCGGCGGTGCCGGGGGAGAGCGGGTCGTGCAGGGTGATGGGTTTGCCGAAGCTGGGGGCTTCGCTCAAGCGGACGTTGCGCGGGATCACGGTGTCGTACAGGTATTCGGCGAAGTGCTTGTTGACCTCGCGCACGACCTCGCCGCCCAGGTTCGTGCGCGCGTCGTACATCGTCATAACGATGCCTTCCAGGCGCAGGCGGGGATTGACGCCGCCGTCGCGCAACTTGGCGATGAGGCTGTGGATCACGCTCAAGCCTTCGAGCGCGTAATACTCGCACTGGATGGGGGCGAGGATTGCGTCGGCTGTGGCGAGGGCGTTCATGGTCAGGATGCCGAGGGAGGGCGGGCAGTCGATGATGATAAAATCGTAGCGGGCGCTGTCGCGGATGGGGTTGAGGGTGAGTTGCAGGCGGGTTAAATAATTTTCGGAGCGCGCGATTTCGATTTCGACGCCGGCGAGGTCAAGTTCGGAAGGGATGACGTCGAGGCCCGGGATGGCCGAGGGTTGGATGGTGGCGGCGGCGTCGCCGGAGCCGAGCAGGGGACCATAGAGGCTGGCGCCGGTCTGGCGACCGAGGCCCAGGCCGCTGGTGGCGTTGGCCTGCGGGTCGAG
>CAMFEP010000099.1 GCA_945949405.1 Kiritimatiellales bacterium | reverse complement strand
CTTCATCGCCCCACTGCTCGCCGGCTGGTTCGCCGACCGCCACGGCCTGCGCGCCCTCTTCACCGCCAGCCTCGCCGTCAGCCTCCTCGCCGCCCTCTGGACCATCCTCCGCATCCGCGACCCCCGCGACGTGGCCTTGACCGAAGCGTGAGGTTTGTAGTGCGGCCGTAAGACCGCATCCGCAATTCCTGCTTTCCTGCGTTCCTAAGCAAATAATCCAAAATAAGAACCGCTTGTCCGTGGCGACCTTCGTGGCATACTGCGTGACTCATCACAACCAGGGAGCTTTGCATGCAAAAATCCGACACCCGTCCCGGCCCGCCCCTCGCCCCGCGCTGCGAGTATCTGCAAAATCCCCTGGGCCTCGAGGACCCCCACCCCCGCTTCTCCTGGCAGGTGAACGACGACCGCCGCGGCGCCCTGCAATCCGCGTATCAAATCGTCGTCGCCTCCTCCATCGATCTCCTCAACGTCGATGCGCCCGACCTCTGGGACAGCGGCAAGCTCGCCTCCGACGCGACGAATCAGATCGCCTATGCCGGGACGAAACTCAAGTCGCGCACGCGCTGCCTCTGGAAGGTGCGCACCTGGGATGGCCACGACCGCCCTTCGCCGTGGAGCGACGCGCAATCATGGGAGATGGGCCTGCTGCGCCAGAGCGACTGGACTGCGTCGTGGATCGGCCTCGCCCAGGGCACCGCCGAATCCCCCCTCTTCCCCTGCCCTTTCTTGCGCCGCGAATGGACCGTCAGCGGCCCGGCCGCCAGCGCGCGCCTCTATGTCTCCGCCCTCGGCGTGCATGCGGTGCGCATCAACGGCCAGCCGGTCAGCGATGCCTCCTTCCTGCCGGGCTGGACCGATTACCGCCAGCGCATCCCCTACCATGTCTTCGATGTCACGGCCCATGTGCGCGACGGCGCCAACGCCATTGGCGCCACCCTCGCCACCGGCTGGCACTGCGGCTTCCTGGCCTGGAAAAAACAAGTCTACGGCCACCACCCGCGCCTGCTCCTGCAACTGGAAATCACCCTCGCCACCGGCAAGCGTCA
Source organism: Kiritimatiellales bacterium (assembly GCA_945949405.1). Taxonomy (GTDB): domain Bacteria; phylum Verrucomicrobiota; class Kiritimatiellia; order UBA8416; family JAIOPI01; genus JAIOPI01. The sequence goes on along the minus strand of CAMFEP010000099.1, from coordinate 6,447 downwards.
GCGCCTCGTCAGCGATGACACCTGGAAAGCCACGACCGGCCCCTTCCTGCAATCCGACATGCAGATGGGCGAAACCTACGATGCACGCCGCGAACTTCACGGTTGGGATCAGCCCGGCCACGCCGATCATGCCTGGCAAACCGTGGTCACGGAACCCCTCGGGAACATCCCCCTCAACGCCCACGCCGGACCGCCGGTGCGCGCGATCAAGGAACTTCCCGCGCGCACAATCAGCGAACCCGCACCTGGCAAATACATCTTCGATTTCGCCCAAAACCTCGTCGGCCATGTGCGCCTGAATGTCCCCGCCGGATCGCCGGCGGGCACGGAACTCGTGCTGCGCCACGCGGAAGCACTCAATCCCGACGGCACGCTCTACACCACCAACCTGCGCGACGCCCTCGCCACCGATCGCTACGTCTGCGCCGGCGGCCCGGTCGCGTGGGAACCCTCGTTCACCTTCCACGGGTTCCGCTATGCCGAACTCACCGGCTGCCCAAAAGCCCCCGCGCCAGACACACTCACCGCCATCGTCCAGCATTCGGATATCGCCTTCACCGGCACATTCGAATGCTCGCACCCTCTGCTGAACCAACTGCAACACAACATCCAGTGGGGCCAGCGCGGTAATTTCCTCGAAGTGCCCACCGATTGCCCGCAGCGCAATGAACGCCTCGGCTGGATGGGCGACGCGCAAATCTTCTGCCGCACGGCCTGCTTCAATGCCGACGTCGCCGCCTTCTTCACCCAGTGGATGGTCAACCTCGTGGATGCGCAACGCCCGGACGGCAACTTCACGGATGTCGTCCCCGACATCCTCGACCATGCTCCTTCCCCCGGATGGACCGACGCCGGCCTGATCGTGCCCTGGACCGTCTATCGCTGCTATGGCGACAAACGGATCCTCGAACGGCACTACGAAGCCTTCAAGCGCTACATCGCCTGCCTCAAAACGAACAGCCCGGACTACATCGGCGTCGACGGGGGCTACGGCGATTGGCTCCAAGTGGACACCTTCACGCCGCTCGACCTGATCGCCACCGCCTACTTCGCCCACAGCGCCGACCTCATGCACCGCATCGCCCACGTCCTCGGCCGGCGCGCCGACGCCCTGCGCTACGCCTCGTTGCAACGCCGCATTCGCAAGGCCTTTTGCAAACGCTTCGTCACACCCGACGGACGCATGGCCGGCGACACCCAGGCCGCATATGTGCTCGCCCTGGCTTTCGATTTGCTTCCCGAGCATCAGCGCCCCGCAGCCCTGAAACACCTCGTGCACCAGCTCCACGATGGGCGCTCCGCCGTCTGGCCCTATCACAAGCGCAATGGGCATCTCTCCACGGGGTTCCTCACCGTCGATAAAATTTGCGACGTCCTCGCGCGCGGCGGCCGGCTCGACCTCGCCTATAAACTGCTGTTCAACGAGACCTACCCATCCTGGCTCTTCCCAGTCAAACACGGCGCCACCACGATCTGGGAACGCTGGGATGGCTGGACCCCCGAAAAAGGCTTCGCCGATCCGAGCATGAATTCCTTCAACCACTACGCCTACGGCGCCATCGGCAGTTGGATGTATCAATCCGTCGCCGGTCTGGATCTGGCCCCCGACTCGGCGGGCCACACCCACCTCCATCTTCACCCGCATCTGCCACCCGTCGGTCCAGACGGCACGCGCCCCCTCACCCACGCCGCAGCAACCTATGCCGCCATCACCGGCAACATCCACTGCGGTTGGAAAATCGCCGACGGCGCCGTCATCGTGGAAGTCACCCTTCCCGCCAACACCCGCGCCACCCTCACCCTGCCGGCGGCACGCGCAGAGGACGTGACCGAATCCGGCAAGCCACTGGCCGCGACGGAGGGCGTCAAGCATGTCCACGACACCCCTGCCGGGGTCACATGCGAGCTCGGCGCGGGAACATACCGTTTTGTATTGTGACGACAGGAGGGCGGTCGCCCGCGTCACGCCGTAGCGTCACCGCGAAGGTCGAGTTCCCCGCCCCCCGCCTTTACCCCGGCCATGCATTCTGATATGTCTACGCCGTCATGAATCCGGTGCACGCCCTCATCCCATACCGCGACCTGCTCGCCAACCTGGTGGGGCGCGACTTGAAAAGCCGCTACAAGGGCTCGGTCATGGGCTTCTCCTGGACCATCCTGAACCCCCTCTTCATGGCCGCCATCTACATCGTCTTCTTGCGCGTGCTCGCCGGGCGCAACACCGTCATCGCCATGGAAGACATCATTATCGGCGTCTTTGCCTGGCAGTTCACCACCCAAAGCGTCAACGCCAGCCTGCACGCCTTCACGGGCAATCCCAATCTGGTCAAAAAAGTATTCTTTCCGCGCATCATCCTGCCCACCTCCGTCGTGCTCTCCGCGCTGGTGAATTTCCTGCTGACGCTCCTCGTGCAAGTTCCCCTCGTTGCCGCCTTTCTTTGGTACAAGGGCACCCTCGTCAGCGGCTGGACCCTCGCCATCCCCGCCATCGTGCTCTACCAAACAATCTTCAACCTGGAACTGGCCCTCGTGGTCTCCGCCGCCAACGTCTACTACCGCGACACCGCCTACCTCGTGGGCCTCGTCATGAGCGCCTGGTTCTTCATGAGCCCGGTGATGTACCCGCTGGAACTCGTCACCAGCATGTCTCACGGCATGCCCTGGCTTAAGGACCTCTACCTGCTGAACCCCATGGCCCTGATCATCACCGCCTACCGCGCCCTCCAAGTCCCCGGCGAGTCGCTCCCCATGACTCCCGTGGCCCTCGTCGGCTGGCTCTGGCCCCTGCTCGCCGGCGTGGTGGTCCTGCGCGTCTTCAACCGCGCGCAACGCTATTTCGCGGATGTGCTATGAACGCCATCGAAGCCCAAAACCTCGGCAAGGCTTACCGCCGCCAGAACCTGGGCGGCACCCCCACACTCCTCGGATCGTTCTCGCGCGCGGAACGCCGCCGCGCCGAGGAACAGTTTTGGGCCCTGCGCGGCGTGACCTTCAAAGCCGGGCGCGGCGTAACCATCGGTGTGATCGGCCCCAACGGCTCCGGCAAGAGCTCCATGCTCGGCCTCGTCGCCGGCACGATCACCCCCACCGAGGGCACCGTGCGCACCGAAGGCCGCATCTCGTCCCTGCTCGAACTGGGCGCCGGTTTCCATCACGACCTCTCCGGCCGCGACAACGTCTACATGAACGCCGCCATCCTCGGCATCCCCCGCGAGGACGTCCGCCGCCGCTACGACGCCATCGTGGACTTCGCCGGCCTGCGCGAGTTCATGGACATGCCCGTCAAACACTACTCCAGCGGCATGTACGTGCGCCTTGCCTTCTCGGTCGCCATCGAGATGAACCCCGACATCCTGCTGATCGACGAAGTCCTCGCGGTCGGCGATGTGGCCTTTCAAATGAAATGCCTGGACCGCGTGCGCGACTTCCAAAAACGCGGCAAGACCATTCTGCTCGTTTCGCATGCCCTCGAAACGGTCGAACAATTTTGCGACGAAGTCCTGCTCATTCACGATGGCCGCCTGATCCAGCAGGGCAACCCCGCGGATGTCATCTTCGCCTACCTCAAGTCCTACATGGTCCGCATCGGCATGCTGAACGTCGAGGAACACGGCACGCGCGAAGTCGAAATCCGCCAGGTCTGCCTGCGCGATGCCACCGGCCGCGAAACCAACACCCTGGTCACCGGCCAGCCCATGACCATCGAGATCCGCTACCACGCCCAACGCCGCATTGAAAAACCGGTCTTCGGCTTCAACATCAAAACCGGCAACGGCTTTTATGTCTTCGGCTCAAACACGCAAATCCAGAAAATTCCCATCGAGGCCATCGATGGTTCCGGCATCATGCACCTCGTCATCGACCCGCTTTCCCTCATGGCCGGCCGCTTTTTCCTGTCGCTCTCAATCCACTCCTGGGACCACACCGTGCAATACCACCGCCAGGAGGACCTCCATCCCTTCATCGTCAAAACCGGCACCGATGCCATGGGCGTCTTCCACCTCAACAGCGCCTGGCGCCTGGAGCCGGGCTCGTGAAAATCGTCGTCGCCGGCACCGATCGCACGGCGGAAATTGGCGCGCGCCTGCAAGCCACCGCCGGACACATCGCCATTGCCCCGCGCAAGCCGGCGCAAATCGAACACGCCATCAGCAGCCTGCGCCTCGCGGACACCACCTCCGAATCCCACTACCACCAGGAATTTCTGCGCCTGCTGCGCTACCGCGATAACGTGGACACCCTGCCCTTCGTCATCCCCCGCAAGCCGGGCCTGATCGGTGGACTCATCGCCAAGGGCAAGGCGCGCCTCTGGTCACTGCTCCGCTACCAGCACGACCGCATCACCTTCCGCCAGAACCTGATCAACAACCTCTACACGAGTGCCCTGGAACTCGAATACGAACGCCGCCAGCGCGAAATCGCGCAATTGTCCCAACGCCTGACAGAGTTGGAAGCCCGCTTATCAAACCCCTCCGCCGCCGAACGCGGAGCCCCATGAAGCCCGGACTCCGCATCGACCAGCTCATGGCCGGCTTTGCCGAAGGCGACGCCATCTCGCACATGGCGCTCCTGCTGCGCGACACCTTCCGCCGCTGGGGCTGCCAGTCGGATATTTTTGTGGATCCCCGCCACACGTCCCCGTCGTCTCTCACGCAGGTCCGCCCGCTGAATGAATACCGCGCCACCTCCGCCGATATCGCCTTGCACCATTACGGCCTGCACGCCCCCGCCGCCGATGTCTTCTTCGCCTCCCCCGCCCGCAAAATCCTGATCTATCACAACATCACCCCGCCGTCCTTTTATACCGGCTTCGACGATCAACTGCCTCCCCAGCTCGAAGCCGCGCGCCAACGCCTGCCCAAACTGGCACGCCAAACACAGGCGGTCTGGGCCGTCTCGCGCTTCAATGCTGGCGAACTCGCCGCCGTGGGTGTCCCCGACGTCAAAGTCCTGCCCCTGCCCTTCGTGCCCCACACGATGAATCTCACTCCCGATTTTCGCGGCGCCAATTTTCTATTCAATACCCCACTCAAAACCTGGCTCTCGGTCGGACGCATCGCGCCGAACAAGCGCATCGAGGATCTCATCCAGGCCTTTGCCTGGTACAACCGCACCCTCAACCCCTACAGCCGCCTCGTGATCGTCGGGTCCCCGCGCAGTTGTCCGCGCTATTGCAACATGCTGAAAATGCTCGTGGGCGATCTGGATATGCCCAACGTTTGCTTCGAGGGTTTTGCCACGCCCGAAGGCCTGATCGCCTATTACCGCGGCGCCAGCGTCTATGTCTCCACCAGCGCACACGAGGGTTACGGCCTGCCGCTCCTGGAGGCGATGTACCACGGCCTGCCCGTCATCGCCCGCGCCACGGGCGGCACCCCCGAGGCCCTGGATGGCGCCGGCGTGCTCTACGAAGATCTAACCCACGCCGAACTCGCCGCCCTGGTCGGCGTCGTATTGGATGATCCCGCCTTGCGCACGGAAATCCTCACCTCACAGCAGCACCGCCTCAAATCAGTCCTGGACCGCCCCATCGACCAGGAACTCCGCACCCTGCTGGCAGCGTTTCTTTAATCGAACTGCAGGGCGAGGCTGCGCCGAGCCGCTTCGCGCCGCCCCCACCCTCACCTGTACCCCATCGGCACATACGCCGCCAACGTCTGCCCAACAAAAATCGGCTCCAACCGCGCAAAGCGCTGCAACCCATTTTCCAGCGGCACCGGCGCCCACTCCTCCCCGATCAAAGGCCGCGCGTAACGAATAAAATCATCCGTCACATCAATCCCGTTCGCCGCCACCCATGACGGCGGCAACTGCCGCGCATGGTTCGCCATGTCGCGCAACCGCACCCGGTCATAACGCGCCACATACCGCTCTCCCGGCGCGCGTAAAATCGTCGCCATCCACCCGCCGCCCGCCGTGCGCGCAATCTCCACCGCATGCCGCCCAACCGCGAAGGCCTCATCAAGATCCACCGTGGAGGCATAAACCGCCATGGAGCGCTGATCGCAACCCGCCACCTGCCCGTGCGCCCAGCCCCGCGCCGCCAGCCCCTTCGCGTGCAGCCTATTCACGATCACCTGCTGCACCGTCGTGCGGCTCGCCGCATATTCAATATGCCCAAAGGCGTCGCGCACCGCCCCCAGATCCCCCACCGCAAACCCTTCGCTCACCACCACCAGGCAGCGCTTGCTGCGCCGCACTTCATCGTTCACCCGCCCCACGAGATCGTCCAACGTCAGCCCCGCTTCGGTCAGGTAAAGGTGCATCGGCCAGCGCCGCTCCGGATCCGCCAACCGCACCGCCGCCGGAATGAACCCCGCCGTGCGCCCCATGACCTGCATCACCAGCACCGGGCCCGCCGGATAAAACCCCGCGTTCTCTTCGTTCATGTTCTGCGCCATGCAGGCCCAGTAGCGCGCCACCGACCCGTACCCCGGCGTATGGTCG
>CAMFEP010000098.1 GCA_945949405.1 Kiritimatiellales bacterium | reverse complement strand
GATCCTCGGCGGCCTCGGCGTCGAATTCGGCTTCTATGTGACCTCCCTCCTCATCGGGCTCACCGGCCTCTGTCTCGCCTACATCTTCGCCCGCCGCGTCTTCACCGCCCCCCGCGACGCCGCCTGGTTCACTTTCTTCTACGTCTTCTCCCCCATCTTCATGCGCTACACCCACTGGGCCACCGGCCGCGGCCTGTTCGTGGCCCTCCTCCCGCTCCTGCTGCTCGCGCTTCTTCCCCGCAAGGAAACCCCGTCCGTCCCCCCACAAAAAATTCCGTCCCCTTGGTGTCCGCTTCGTGCCTTCGTGTCTTTGTGGTTCCTCCTATTCGCCTGCCTCCTCCTCGCCCTCACCCACAAGGCCGGCCTCGTCGCCATCGCCCTCCTCCTCCCCGCCACCCTTTTCTCGTTCTTCCTGCCTTTTCCCCGTTCTTCAATCGGCAATCGGCAATCATCAATCATCAATCTCCTCTTCCTTATCCCCTTCCTCCTCGCCGCCATCGCCCTCTCCCCCTCCCTCATGCTCCCGCCCCCCGCCGGCAACGCCATCGGCTTCCTGCGCACCGCCATCACTCGCTTCGGCTGCCTGCTGCCCCTCGCCGCCCTCGGCATCCTCGCCGCCCGCGGCTGGTTGCAAAACCCCGCCCTCCGCCGCCTCTTCCCCGCCATGCTCCTCACGCTGCCCCTCGCCTTCCCCCGCGACATGTACGGCGCTCTCATCGCCCTGCCCTTCATCACCCTCGCCGCCACCTCCGGCCTTGCCTGGCTGCGCGACACCTTCCCGCGCTTCGCGCGCCCCCTCGCCATCGCCGCGATCCTCGCCACCACCACCGGCGCCCTCGCCATCGTCACCGCGCGCAACCTCGCCGCCACCCCGCCCCGCATCTACCGCGCCGCGCAATTCCTGGAGCACTACGACCCCCTCGGCCCCTACCAAGTCTTCGCCCCCGGCCGCGCCCGCGTCCAAATCCACGCCTACGTCTCCGGCTGCCCGCGCTTCGTCGTCGCCACCAATACCACCTCAACCCTCTCCGTCCGCACACTCCCGTCCCTCGAAGGCCCGTTGGAAGACACAGTCGTCAGGTGGATCGATTTCGGCAGAAACTTCATGGAGGTGAGCGACGTCGCCGTGGACTGGTACGGCATCAACCCGCGCGCGTACTACGTCGATATCGATGGTGTGAGTGAGGGCGAACGCCCCGACAATCTGGAATCGCTCTACACCGCCGACGGAATACAAATCTTCAAGCCCGCCACCCAACCCAAGCCGTGAGCCGCCTCCGAGGTGGACCGCGGCCTCTGGACGCGGTCGCCCCACCCGCATACCAGCTCACCCGCGCGATCCCGGCCCTCCGCACAAGCCCGCCCAACACAACCCCGCCAGCACGCCGCCCACCGCCACCACCGCGCAAAAATGATCAAGCCCGCCAACCAAATGCGCCATCCCGTGCGCCAGCCCGCTCGTCTCCCCCGCCACCACATGCGCCTGCGCCAACGACGGCGCCAAACCCACCGCCAAAATCCACAACCACGCCGCACGCCGCCCGGGTGAACATTTCATAGGCAATACATAACGGATTCCAGCATGATCGTCAATGAACCCTCATTCTTTCCTGCTTTCCTAAGCAAATTCTCCCCGCCGCTTCCCCATCCAACTTGCCCCTTGGTTAACCTCGGTGATATAGTATTGGCATAGCAATTCACCGGAGACCCGCTGCGTGCGCCTATTACCCTCATTCTTGGCCCGTTCCACCGTGGATAATCCTAAGCATTTAGTGCCAATCTGCGCAAATTCGCATCTTGGTTGCTCGCAGATCAGTGGGTGGATCACATGTTGAGCATTCATCCGTCCCCCCACTCTACCCGCCATCGCGCCGTTGCGGCGCGATGGCTCCGATGGCAAACGCGGTGTGCGTTTGGCTGCCCGACGCAGGAGGGATGCGAAGATGGGATGGCAGATTTGCCCCAAGCGGGTGGGATCCGAAGTCGACGCTATACTCCTGGTATGCGCCGATTTCGGATCGCGCCCGGGTGGGGCGAAGATGCCGTTCCATATTCGCACCAAACGCACACCGCTTCCCGTTGCACAAAAAAACTGGGGCTAATCCTTGCTGCCACCCTGCTCGCCGCCTTGTTGTGCCCCCCCGCCCACGCCACCGTCTCCACCTACGGCAACTTCAACACCCTCGGCGTCGTCCTCCGCCCTCCCAGCCCCTACACCGCCGCCACCATCGGCCAGATCCGCCTCTATGAACTCAAACCCGGCGGCGACCGCCGCCTGATCGACCCCGTCCGCGTCAGCACCTTCGACTATTTCGCCGGCTCCGTCTTCGATCTCCTCCCCGGCACCACCAACACCTACCGCGCCGATTACTACAACCTCGCCAACACGGTCGTCCTCACCAACGAGGTCTTCACTGGCGCCACCCGCTCCGAGCCCGGCGCCAACCCGCCCGCCACCGCCGAAATCCACGTCGCCATCACAGGCAACGACACCGCCCCCGGCACCATCTCCCAACCCAAACGCACCATCGCCTCCGCCTTCGCCGCCGTCTCCCTCCCCGGCACTCATGTGATCCTCCACGAAGGCACCTATTACGAAGGCGGCCTCACCCCCCCCAGCGCCGGCACCTCAAATGCCCCCATCGTGATCCGCGCCGCCACCGGGGAAACCGCCACCATCGACGGCTCTTCCGAGGCCATGCTCCAAACCGGCTGGACCGCCCTCGGCGGCGGCTACTTCCGCCGCACCTTCAGCGGCGCCACCTGGCTCGTCGCCTTCCGCAACAAAATCTCCGGCGAAACCTTCCGCTGCTACCCCATCGCCACCACCAACGAACTCTTCGGCAAATACTCCGGCTCCCCCGGCACCACCTTCACGAAGTACAACATCACCGGCGCCTATTCCACCTCCGGCACCACCATGACCATGTACTGCCCCGTCTTCTCCCCCGGCGGCGACATCGAGATGCGCGTCTCCATCCGCGATACCGGCATCGACCACAGCAACGGCTCCGGCGGTCAGCACCACGTCATCTACGACGGCCTGACTTTCCGCTTTTTCCAAGGCAAGGGCATCTATGTCTACAACACCGACGACATCATCATCCGCAATTGCCATTTCGAGCACATCAACACCCACATCGGCATCAAGAACGATACCGACCGCCTCCTCGTGGAGAACAACACCTTCCTCGACGATTGCGCCCGCTGGGGCTTCCTCTCAAAGGGCTCCGACGGCAATGGCTATTCAGGCTACATCGAGTCCGGCGCGATCAACGTCTACTGGCCCTACGACGGTCGCGGCCTCGTCTTCCGCCGCAACACCATCGACGGCCTCTTTGACGGCGCGCTGATTGTCCCCACCGGCCTCTCACCACTCGAGGACACGAGCGAAACGGATTTCCACGACAACACCGTGCTCAAGACCTGCGACGACACCATGGAAATTGACGGCTTCTCCCGCAACGTGCGCGTCTTTCGCAACCGCCTCTCGAATTCCCTCGCCGGCGTCTCGGTCGCCCAGTCCGTGCATGGCCCCACCTATGTGCTCTATAACGAATTCTTCCGCATGGGCAATTCCACCTCCGTCTCCATCGACGGCTTTCAGGGCTTCCCCATCAAGGCCAACGGCGGCACGGACTACGGCCTCACCGGCTGGGTCTACCTCTACCACAACACCTCCTGGACCGATGTCCCCGCCACCCCGGCCTTCCGCGTGCAGTACGCCAGTTGGCAGCGCCTCTTCATGGCCAACAACATCTGGCACGGCACCGCCACCAATTGGTGGAACTGGCAGCCCACCAACGGCCCCGTCACCATGAACCGCGACATCATCCACGCCGATATCGGCCCCTTTCTCCGCGTCAACTCCGTCGGCTCCTATGCCACCCCCGCCAGTTGTTCCGCCGCCAACGTCACCCTGCGCTACCTCACCAACGCCATCGCCTCAAACCCCCAGCTCACCGCCCCCGCCGCCGGCATCCTCACCCTCGCCACGAACAGCCCCGCCATCGACTTCGGCATCCTCCTCCCCGGCGTCAACGACCTGCGCTACAGCGGCGCCGCACCCGACATCGGCGCCCACGAAATCGGCAGCGACATCGCCGTGGCCTTCTCCACCGCCGCCGCCGCCGTTCCCGAATCCGCCACGAGCCTCGTCGTCTCCGTCACCCTCAACCTCTCCGTCCTGCAAACCGTCAGCGTAAATTATAACGTCACCGGCGGCTCCGCCTCGAACGGCCTCGACTACACACTTTCCGCCGGCCTCCTCGTCTTCGCCCCCGAACAAACCAACCGCACCATCACCATCCCGCTCCTGCCCGACGCCCTCGTGGAAAGCAACGAAACCGTCGTGCTGACCCTCGCCAATCCCACCAACACCCTCGTCGGCACGCCCGCCCAGTTCACCCTCACGATTCTCGATGACGATGCACCGCCGCCCCAAGTCGCCTTCTTGCAACCGTCCTCCGTCGCCTCGGAAACCCTCGACACCGCCAGCATCCCCGTTGCCTTGAGCGCCGCCTACGGCCTCCCCGTCTCCGTCCCCTACTCCCTCACCGGCGGCTCCGCCTCGAACGGCGTCGATTACACCCTCGCCAACGGCCTGCTCGTCTTCACCCCCGGCCAGACCCTCACCAATATCGTCATCGACCTGCTCGACGATGCCATCACGGAAATCAACGAATCAATCCTGCTCCAGCTAGGCCCACCCACCAACGCCTCCCTCGGCGCCATCACCAATCACACCTTCACGATCATCGATAACGACCCCGTCAGCGTGCGCTTCGACCACGCCGCCGATTCCGCCGGCGAAAGCATCAGCCCCGTCACCGTGGGCCTCTCACTCTCCGCCCCCGTGAGCTTCACCGTCTCCGTCAGCGTCCTCATCAGTGGCGGCACCGCCTCCGCCAGCGGCATCGATTATGGCTTCTCCAACACAGCCTGCACCTTCCCCCCGGGCCAGACCCACACCAGCCTCGTCTTCTCCGTCACCGATGACATCCAGGCCGAAGCCAACGAAACCATCCTGCTCGGCCTCGCATCACCCTCGAACGCCCTCCTCGGAAATCCTTCCCAATTCACTTACACAATTATCGACGACGACCAGCCCATCCTCTATGTCGACCGTGACGCCGCCGGCGCCAACAACGGCGCCTCCTGGGCCAATGCCTTCACGAACCTCCAAACCGCCCTCGCCACCGTGGCCCCCTTCTCCCAGATCTGGGTCGCCGAGGGCACCTACCGCCCCGGCCCCGCCACCAACAGCACCTTCGCCCCGCCCGCCAACATCGCTCTCCATGGCGGCTTTGCCGGCACCGAATCCCAACTCGGCCAGCGCACCCCCGCCGCCCACCCCACCATCTTGAGCGGCGACCTCGCCGCCAACGACACCCCCAACTGGGGCAACCGCGCCGATAACGCCTTGCACGTCCTGCTCTGCCAGTCGAACAACGTCACCCTCTCGGGCTTCATCGTCCGTGGCGGCAATGCCGGCACTGGCTCCGCCTTTAACGCCGAAAATCAGGGCGGCGCCCTCTGGGCCAATAACGCCAATAACCTGCTGATCGAAGCCTGCGTCTTCGCCGACAATGCCGCCAACGCCGGCGGCGCCATCTACCTGCGCCGTTGCGCCTCCACCCAAATCCGCGATTGTACGTTCAGCGCCAATCGCGCCACGGAAGCGGGATCCGACCGCGGCTCCGGCGCCGTCGGCGGCGAAGCCCTCACCGCCGGCCAGGGCGTGCAGTTCACGCGCTGCCGCTTCACCGGCAACACCGCCCCCAACGGGCGCGGCGGTGTCCTCTATGAAACCACCACACCCTGGGAAGTCAATTTCGCCAATTGCCTCTTCGCCGGCAACACCGCGGGTGACGTCGGCGGCGCCCTCTTCCTGCGCAGCTATAACGCCCTCTTGATGAATTGCTCCTTCAGCGGCAATTCCCCCTCCGCCGTCTTCGTGCGCGATGCCTCCCCCGTCGCCCAAAACTCAATCCTATGGGGCGACACGGATGAAGTTGTCGTCTTCGCCGGTACCGGCGATTTCATCGCAAGCGACTCGGACATCGACGAACCCAACTATGCCGGCAACAGCCAGAACATCCGCGTCGACCCGCAATGGCGCGGTGCCCCCAGCGGCATCTGGACCTCCAATGCCGTCTATAACCCGCAGACCGGGCAAACCACGCTCTTCGGCGGCGGCTGGATCGCCAGCGATCACGCCGGCCGCACCGTCAATCCCGACACGCACCAAAACCGCCAGTTCCTGATCGCCGCCAACGACACGCAGACGCTGCAAGTCTGGGGCGATGCCTCGGTGCTCGGCATCACGAACGCGCCTTTCCGCATCTACGATTACCACCTCACTGAAGGCAGTCCCTGCCTCGATACCGCCGGCAGCATCGGCGCCCCCGCCGATGACCTCGACGGCACCGTCCGCCCCCAGCGCACCGGCATCGACATGGGCGCCTATGAGCTCAGTACGTTCCGCGCCGATTTTTCCGGCACCCCGCGCGAAGGCTTCGCACCCCTCCCCACCGTCTTCACCGCCGTCACCTATGGCGCCAACAGCCAGGACCTCTATTATTGGTGGGACTTCGACGGCAACGGCTCGAACGATGCCCAGGGCAGCACCCTCGCGACCGTCACCAACACCTATAACGCCCCCGGCGCGTACACCGTGATCCTCACCGCCAGCAACGCCGCCGGCGAAGTCTCGACCATCATCAAACCCGCCTATGTCCTGTTGAGCCCGCCCATCATCTACGTCTCCCTCGCCGGCGCCCACCAGTGGCCCTACGCAAACTGGTCTTCCGCCGCCACGAATATCGCCGCCGCCGTCGCCATCGCCGTGGATGATACCCTGATCCTCGTCTCCAACGGCACGTTCCAACTCGAGTCGGAAGTCGACCTGCTGCGCGGCATCACCCTCCAAAGCGCCTTCGGCGCCACGCAAACCGTCTTGCGCGGCCGCGACGTCGTGCGCTGCCTCTTCCTCGGCCACCCCGACGCCGTCGCCGACGGCTTCACCCTCACCGACGGCTGGGCCGACGACGGCGCCGGTGCCTATCTCTCCCTCGGCGGCACCCTGCGCAACTGCATCATCCGTGGCAATAATGCCACCGACGAAGGCGGCGGAATCTATCTCTATCAGGGCGGCCTCGCCGAAAACTGCGTCGTCTTCTCGAACAGTTGCGTGGACCGCGGCGGCGGCGTCTTCCTCGATACCCAGGGCACCCTCGCCAACTCCACCATCGCCAGCAACAGCGCCGGCTTCTCCGGCGGCGGCGTCGCCTGCGAGAACGGTGGCACGGTCACGAATTGTTTGATCAGCACCAACGATGCCGACAACGATGGCGGCGGAGTCCTCACCGCGCTGGGCGGCTGGATCGCGGGTTGCACGATCAGCGGCAACCAATCCGGCGATGACGGCGGCGGCGCTTATCTCACCGGCTCCGGCATCGTCGAGCGCTGCACCATCGTCGCCAACACCGCGGGTGACGATGCCGGCGGCGCGCAATGCGGCGATGACCTCGGCGTCTCGGGAGGCTTGCTGCGCGAATGCCTCTTCTCGGGAAATCTCGCCACCACCGACAAGGGCGGCGGGGCCTTCCTCTGGAACAGCGGCCAGATGCTCAACTGCGTCGTAGTCTCAAACACCGCCAACGAAGGCGGCGGCGCCTACTGCCGCAACGGCGGCACCTTCCAGAATTGCACCTTCAGCCTAAACCAGGCCGGTTTTCGCGGCGGCGGACTCTGGACCCGCGACGGCGGCCTCACCCGCAATACGATCCTCTTCG
>CAMFEP010000097.1 GCA_945949405.1 Kiritimatiellales bacterium | reverse complement strand
GCAAGTCCACCGTGGCGCGCAACGTGGCCAAGCAACTTGGCTTTCTTTACGTCGATTCCGGGGCGCTCTACCGTGGGGTGACGTGGGCGGCGCTGGAGCGCGGCGTGGTCTGCACGGACAGCGCGGGCGTGTTGCGCTGCATGGCGGGGTGCCGGTTTGAATTTCTGGTGGTTGATCAGGCGGTGACGTTTACGATCGACGGGGTGCGTCCGGTGGGGGAATTGCGGACGGAGGTGGTGAACCGCAATGTGAGCCCCGTGGCGGCGACGTCCGAGGTGCGCGTGCAGATTGTGGTGTGGTTGCGCGAGATGTTGCGGTTTGGCGCGCTGGTGATGGAGGGGCGCGACATCGGGACCAAGGTGTTTCCGGACACGCCGTACAAATTTTATCTTGATGCGCATCCGGAAGAGCGCGCGCGGCGGCGGCATGGGGAGATCAAGACACCGGTGAGCGTGGCGGAGGTGGGGGAGTCGTTGAAGCGGCGGGATACGATCGACAGCCGGCGCGCGGTGGATCCGCTGAAGGTGGCGGGGGACGCGCAGGTGATTGACTCCACGGGGATGTCGGTGGCGGAGGTGGTGCGGCTGATTCTGGAGCGCATTGCGGCGCGGCGGCCGGCGGCGCGGTGAGGCTGGGGCGTGGCGCAGGGAATGTGTTGTGCGTTTGGTGTGAAACGGGATCGCGATTTTGCCTCATCTGCGGCGTTGCTGCGGGGTGAGGCATACTGGGAGTATCGCCTCACCCCTTGCGCCTTGCGGCTGAAGCAAACTAGCGATCCCGTTTCGCATCCCGTCCCGCATGTGCGGGACGGGCAACCAAACGCACAACACGTTTGCCATCGGACGCCATCGCGCCGAGACGGCGCGATGGCAGGTGGATTTCAGGACCGGAGAGGCGCAGAATTGGAGGCGGGCTAGCGTTACCCCTCCGATGACTCGGGGTGATTTTGGAGTTGGGCAAACTAACCATCGCGTGAAAAGGCTTGTTTTGTGCGGGGCGTTTGTCTATTAACTTTGTCTTCTTTCCCGGGTTGGCGGGGTTTCTCAATTGTTTGCGGGTGTGGCTATGCCGAAAGACGACAGCATTGAAATTGTGGGCACGGTCGTGAAGGTGTTGCCGGCAACCATGTACACGGTGAAGCTGGAAAATGGCCATGAAGTGCTCGCGCACATTTCCGGGAAGATGCGGAAGAACTTCATCCGCATCACGGCGGGGGATAAAGTGACCCTGCAAATCTCGCCCTATGATCTGTCCAAGGGGCGGATCACCTACCGGCATAAGACCTGATTCGGATTCGGAAACCGCGAATGGACGCGAAGCGGACGGCTCGCGGGACGCTCGCCCTCCAAGTTTTTTCTGAAATTTTATCCCGGCTTACTCGCGGAGTTTGAAGCTGGCGAGGCATTCCTTGAAATCCGCGGGCAGACTGGCCTGCACATTCACTACTTTTCCCGTATTGGGGTGGGGAAATGAGAGGCTGGCGGCGTGGAGCATCTGGCGCGGCACGCGCATCTGTTGCGCGGTGAGGCCGCTGGGCGGGCCGTACTGGCGGTCGCCCAGCACGGGGTGGCGCAGACCCGCGAGGTGCACGCGAATCTGGTGCGTGCGCCCGGTGAGGGTTTTGACGGCGAGGTAACTGGCGGCGGTGGTGGCGCTGAGCGTGGTGACCCGCGAAATGGCGCGCTGCCCCTCGACCGGAGCATCGATGACCCGGTCGCGCGCGTGCAGGCGGCCCACGACGATGGTGCGGTATTCCTTGTCCACGCGCTGCTCACGGAAGATGGCGACGACGGCGTCGAAGGCGGCGCGGTTGCGGGCCACGAGGAGGCAACCGGTGGTGTCGCGGTCGAGGCGGTGGGCGGCGATCAAGTCGGTCTCGCCGCGTTCCGTGCGCAGTCGTTCTTCGAAACTGTCGGGGCCGTTGGTGGGGACGCCGGGGGGTTTATCCACCACGAGGTAGGCGGCATCCTGGAACATCACGCGCGTGGGGGTGGCGGACGGTTCGGCATTACGGAGATCCTCCAGGATGCCCACGGTATCGCCGATTTTAAGGGTGTGGCCGGCCATCCAGACGCGGCGCGTGTTGACGGACACGTTGTGGGCGTCGAGCAGGGTTTTGGCCCGGCGACCGGAGAGTTTCAGGCGTTTTGCCAGCCAATCACGCAACTTTACCCCGTGTTCAGCACGGGATACTTGATATTCGACATAGCTCATGGTTCCGCTTTTTTCCCGCTCTGTTTCGTGCTAGAGTCTATTTTTGTGAGAGAAGCCGCTGTCGTTCGTGCGCCCATTATAGGGGGCGCACGGCTGGAACGCCAGCGACGCATTGAAAATCCAATAAAGCCCATCCGGCTGATGGCCGGGCAGTGCGGGCGGGGGAGCATCTGTCATGGTGTCCGAAGTCGCAAACGTCAACGATGTCAAGGCCCTCTCCACATGGTTCCGCACGGCGATCGAGAGCGATCCGCTCCCACTCGACCACCTGCTTGGTGTGATCGACAGCTTGCACCGGAAGGGCACGCTGGACCTTTATCGCGAGTGGGCGGAACTGCTGCGCGAGACGGTGGAGGCGCTTGGGGATGGTGCCGCGCTGCAGCGCGTTCTGGAGGTGGCGGCGAAGTCCCCGGAAGATCCGCGTGCGTTTCGCGCATCCTGCCGCCAGTGGCTCGGTAATCTTTTCAAGGATCGTCTGCATGTTGCGTTGCTGGACAGCGCCGGCTTTGAGGCCACGCTGGCGCCGGACGAATGCCTGCGGCGACTGCGCGTGCTGATGGGACTGCGCGAGGGGGCGTTCTGCATCGACAAGACCTGGGGTTTTGGCGTGGTGCAGCGCGTGGATGAGTTTTACAAGAAGGTCACGATCGACTTTACGCGCAAGCCCGGGCACACGATGACGTTTGCCTATTCCGCCGAGGCGCTGCAACTGGTGGGGCCCGACCACCTGCTGGCGCGCAAACACCGTGAGCCGGCTGGGCTGGTGAGCCTGGCGCGCGATCGCGCGGGCGAGGTGGTGCGGATCGCGCTGCAAAGTTTCGGGCCTTTGACCGTGGTGCAGATGCAGGAGTTGATCAGCGGCGAAAAGCTGGATGCGGGCGATTGGAAAAGTTTTTGGGATCGCGCGCGCAAGGCGCTGAAAGAGGACGGGCTCGTGGAGGTGCCGACCAAGCGCAGCGATCCGCTGCGGCTGCTGGAAACGCGCAAGGCCTACGACGACGCCTGGTTCGCCACGCTGCAAAAAGAGCGCGACATCAAAACCATTCTGGAGCGGATGCTCGAGCTGGAAAAGGCGGGGACACAAGCCAATCTTGCGGCGAGCAACCGGGTGATTCTTGGCGAGCGCGCGGTGTTTGCGATTCGCGGGGCGGAGGATCGCCAGCCGGAACTGGCGGCGCGGCTGACGATGGCGGCGGACCGGCTGGGGTTGGGCGCCGCGGGGGTGGATGTGCCTGCGGCGGCGCGTAACATTGCGGAGCCGGATCACCTGCTGGCCTGCATGGGGCTGCCCGCGCGCGATGTGGACAACTTGTTGCGGCTGCTGGAGCGCTTGCTGCCCGATGCCACGGAACGGTTGATGAAGCTGGTGTCGCGCATGCCGGTGCATGCGGCGCACGTGGTGCTCGACAGTTTGCGCACGGCGGGCAAGGCGGAACCGGTGGCGTCGATGGTGCGCGGGTACCTGGCGGCGCGCACGGTGAGCCCCGAGGTGCTGGATTACTTGTGCGAGCACCATGATCTGGTCACGACATGGTCCCTCGGCAGTTTGAGCGACATGCTGCAGCAGGTGGTGGGCGCGTTGGAAGTGCCGTCGAGCGGGCAGCGCTATCACACCCAAAAGCAACTGCGCGGGCGCTTCGAGGATCGCGCCTGGCTGGAAGCGATGCTGGGCAAGCTGCACGAGCGCGATCGCACGCAATTTCTGGCGCGGGTCCGCACCTCGCGCGGCTGGGATGAGACCTCGCGCCGCTCGCTGCTGGGGCGGGTGATCAAGCTGTTCCCCGATCTGGAGAGCGTGGTGGCGAAGGCTGATCCCAAGGCGGAGGAATTAAAGGGCACGCGCTTTACCTCGTGGCACGCGTATCGCGAGCGCCAGGAGCAATTGCGCATCATCGTGGAGGTCAGCATCCCCGAAAACAGCAAGGAGATCGGACAGGCGCGCAGCTATGGCGATTTGCGTGAGAACTTTGAATACCAGGCTGCGAAGGATGCGCAGCGGCTGCTGATGCGGCGCCAGGCGGAACTGGAGCGCGACCTGGGCGAAGTGAAGGGCACGGATTTCCATGGTATCGCGGTGGAGAAGGTGAGCATGGGGACCGGCGTGCGCCTGCAACGGCCGGACGGAGCGACCGAGGTGTACTGGGTGCTGGGTGAATGGGATCGCGACGAGGGGTTGAACATCATTTCCAACAAGAGCGAGCTGGCCCTGCGGTTGGATGGCGCCACGGCGGGAACCGAGATTGCCGTGCCGGGCGATGCCGAAGGGCAGCTGAGCCGGGTGTTGGACGTGCTGCCGCTGATCGACGCCGTGCGTGCCTGGATCCGGGGCGCCGTGGCATGAGCCAGCGCGGGCGGGCCAGGCTGCTGCGCGGGGGCATTCTTGTGCTCTGGCTCGTGCTGCTGGGCCTGCTGATTCGCTTCGAGGTTTTTCCCGAAATTTTCACGCACACGCTGCCGGGCTATCGCAGCCTGCTGGACCGCGACGTGTTGATGGAGGATTCGTGGATGCGCATCCTCTACAAAGCGCAGCCCATCGGCTACAGCCACACCACGGTCGAGATCGACGAAGCCAATCCGCTCAAGCATTACACCATGGCCAGCCGCGTATTCGTGCGGCTCAAGGCCATGGGGCTTGATCAGCCCATCTATGTGGACACGACGGTGTACGTGGATGTGACCCACCGGTTGCAGGGATTCGCGTTTGGGATGTCCGCCGGCGACCACGAGATGCAGATTCACGGCGTGCGCGCCGATCGCGATGGCAGCGATTTCGACGTGGTCATGAAAGGCGGGGCGGCCGCGCAGAAGCTGCAGGTGGACATCCCGGACGACGTCATTTTGTATTCGCCGATGACCGAGATGGCACTCAAGCGCCTGCGACCGGGTGGTGAACTGACGATTCGCACGTTCGATCCGGCGTCGCTTTCGCCATCGCGTCTGACGGTGCGGGCTTTGCGCGAAGAACCATTCACGCGCGACGGGAAGGACGAGCCGGCGGTCTTGCTGGAAACGGATTACCAGGGGATGAAGGTGCATTCCTGGGTGGCGCGGGATGGCACGTTGCTGCGCCAGGAGACGCCGTTGGGATGGACGATCGAGGCCTGCACGGCGGAGGCGGCGCTTGATACGATGCGCCAGAGCGCCAGTGGTGGCGACTGGGTGGCGGATTTTGCGGTGCGCCCCAAGGGGGAGATTGCGGCGTCGCGCGACAGCCGGTTGTTGCGGCTGCGGTTGACGGGGGTTGACCTCACGGCGGAAGAGCTGGGCAGCAACCGGCAGACGGTGGAGGCGGTGGCGGGGACGGGGATCGATCTGACGGTGCGCCACGCGCGCTATCCGACGGATCCGGAGGCGATGCGGGTTTTATCAGACGACGAGCGTGCCGCAGCGCTGGCGGCGACGCCGTTCGTGCAGGCGGAGGCGCCGGAGTTGGTGGCAAAGGCGCGCGACATTACCGCGGGGGTGACCAACGATGCTGACAAGGCCCGGGCCATTCAGGCCTGGGTGCATGACCATGTGAAAAAAGAAATGACGATCAGCCTCCC
This sequence comes from Kiritimatiellales bacterium, assembly GCA_945949405.1. Classification (GTDB taxonomy): domain Bacteria; phylum Verrucomicrobiota; class Kiritimatiellia; order UBA8416; family JAIOPI01; genus JAIOPI01. Next base: position 2,149 of record CAMFEP010000097.1, on the reverse strand, counting down.
TTCGGCGCTGGACGTGTTGCAGACGATGGCGGGGGATTGCAACGAGCACACGTACCTGTTCACGGCGCTGGCGCGCGCGGCGGGTGTGCCGGCGAAAATCATGGTCGGGCTGGCGTACAGCAAGGGCGCGTTTTATTACCACGCCTGGCCGGCGGTATTTGTGGGCGAGTGGGTGGAGGTGGATCCGACGTGGGGGCAGGAGACCGTGGATGCCACGCACATCCGCTTCACCGAGGGCGAGCTGGACAAGCAAGTGGATATCATCAAATTCGTCGGGCGGCTGCGGATTGAGGTTTTGGAGGCGGAGTGACTGCGTCCGCGCATTCGACAAACTCAGGGCAGGGAGGCCGCGGTCCACCTTGGGGTCAAGAATCGGAAATGAATGAACAGAAGCACGCAAAGAGCGCAACGTGGTGGTGAGGGGCCACGGTTCGCAGAGCCGCGACTACGGCATTCTTGCGTTGTGATGTGGGAGGTGCGCCGTGATCGAGATTCGTGAGTTGGTGAAAAATTATGGGGCGGTGCAGGCCGTGCGGGGGTTAACTCTCGACGTACCGCGCGGCGAGGTGTTTTGTTTTCTTGGGCCGAACGGCGCTGGCAAGACCACGACGATCAAAATTCTGACCGGGCTGATGCGTCCGACGAGCGGCGTGGTGCGCATTGGTGGTATTGATGTGCGCGAGTTTCCGTTGGAGGCCAAAAAACTGATGGGGTATATCCCGGACATGCCCTTTCTCTACGAACGCATGACGGTGGAGGAAGTTTTTCGATTCACTGGCGATCTCTATGACGTGGCGGCGGAGGCGGTGGAGGTATCGCTGGGGCTGTATTTTGGCATGTTTGGGCTGCTGGAGCAGCGGGACACGCTGGTGCGGGATCTTTCCCACGGCATGCGGCAGCGGCTGATTTATGCCTGCACGTTTCTGCATAATCCGTCGGTGCTTTTTGTGGACGAGCCGCTGATTGGGCTCGATCCCTATACGATCCGGCTGATCAAGGATTTGTTGCGGGAAAAGGCACGCGCGGGCATGACCATTTTTCTGACCACACATATATTGGCGCTGGCGCAGGACATTGGCGACCGCATCGGGATTATTCGCGAAGGCAATCTGTGCGCGCTCGGGACGCTGGCGGAATTGCGGACCGCACATGGCGGGCATGGGCTTGAGGATATTTTTCTGAAATTGACACGACCTGGGGTGGTGGTCGGAAAGTAAATTTTCTACGGAACGAACTCCCGCAGAGGCGCAGAGAGAGCGGGCGGAATTGATTTTATGCCGAATCGGTGAGAGGCCGATTCGGCGCATAAGCCAAGGGATTTGAACATGGGAGCGCCGGCGGCATTTGCGCGCAAGAATCGGGCGAACTTTGTGAACGGCTGGCGGCTCTTTCGCCTACAGCCGAGATTCAAGGTCGCCTTCATTCTGCTGTTCGCAATCATTTGCGAAGCGGGGCTGTGGGAGCTCTTTGCCGCGGGTTTTGATTTTCTGGAGCGCTTGGGGGGCATGGCCGGGGTGATTTTGGGGCGGCTGTTTTCGCTCTTTTACCTGGGCATGGGGATGATGCTGGTGGCCTCGGGCGTGGTGACTTCGTTCGCCACGTTGTATCGCTCCGAGGAAGTCCCCTATCTGCTGGTGCGCCCGCTGCCGGTGGCGCAGGTGGTGCTCTATAAATTTTTTGAGTCGGCCTATTTATCGTCGTGGGCCTTCATGTTCATCGTGATTCCCTTCGTGGGGGCCTATGCGATGCATCAGCGGGTAAGCCTGCTGTTTGCGATCTGGACGCTGCTGTATTCGGTGCCGTTTCTGGTGATTTGCTCGGGCATTGGCACGCTGTTTATTCAAGTTTGCGTGCGGTGGTGGCCGCGGCGGATCAGCTTGAAGCCGGTGTTGGCGATTGCGGGCCTGGGGCTGGCATGGGTGGTGTGGCGCACGACGCAAGCCTACGAGGATGGGGAGGGCACGCGCTTTGCGTTGTCGGCGCTCGTGCCCGGGATGCGGCTCTCGGGCAACCTGCTGATTCCGAGTACATGGCTGGCGGAGGGGGTGCATGCCTTGTCGCGCGGGGAGTGGCTGCGCGGGGCACTGTTCGGTGGGGTGTTGTTTGCGAGCGCGGCGGCGCTGGCGATTTTTGTGGAGGCGTTGGGGGG
>CAMFEP010000096.1 GCA_945949405.1 Kiritimatiellales bacterium | reverse complement strand
TGGGCGGGCTTTTAATGCCCGCCCACAGTTCGGCAGGCGCGGAGGCCTGCCGCCACATTGCTGTCTCCGGTAATACCGAGGGCGGCCAGGCGGCCGCCCCTCCCGCTTTTGTCTCCGTGAACTTTTCGCGCGGCATGATCTGTGCTAGGAATGGCGGCGGCATGATCTGTGCTAGGAATGGCGGCGGCATGAAAAGGCGGCAACTTCAACGCTCGTTGGTGGTGATCACGGTGTGTCTGGTGATTCTGGTTGGGGGGCTGGCGGGCGGGAGTCTCTGGATTTTGCGGCGGATGCACAGTCAATCCGCGCACACGGAGGCGGCGCGCCATGTTGTGGAGCAGGGCAGCCGGATCGTGGCGCACCTTGCGGAGCAGCCGATCGTCAACCGTTCGCCCGAGGAGGCGGCGGACTGGAGCGCCTTCACCGAACAGGTGCTGGCGATGCACCAGCTGGAAGACGGACTGCAATATGTGTCCGTCTCCAAAAATGGCGCCATCGTGTTTCAGAAACAAACGTATGGGCTGGCGGCCACGGATTCACCGGATCTGACGCCAACGCCAGCCTCGGCCGGGGACGTGAGCATGACGCGCCGCCGGCTCGACCTGGGCGGCGAAACGGTGCCGGTGGTGGTATTTGCGAAGCAATTCAGCGGTGCGGACGGATTGCCGCGCGAGGTCGAGGTGGCGGTGCGCAAGGATACGGTGGCGCGCGAGGAGCAGGCCACGGCGCAGGCCATCGGATCGATGTTCAAGCTATCGCTGCTGACGGTGTTGGGCTGCTTCGGGGTTTGCGTGGTGCTGGTGGCGTGGATGATGCGGCGCGAGGTGCAGCGCGAGCAGCAGCGCCGCGCGGAGGAACACCTGGCCTTTGCCGGCGTGCTCGCCAACGGCATCGTGCACGATTTTCGCAATCCCATGTCCGCCATGAAGCTCGACGTGCAGATGCTTGGCCGCGAGGTGGCCAAGGGTGCCGAATGCCGGCATGCGCGCGTGGCGGAACTGGCGGGGCGTGTGCAGCAAACGCTGGATCGCATGGACAAGGTGTTCCAGGAATTTCTGTATATGTCGCGACCGCCGTCCGACCAGCGCGAGACGACAGAGCTTGGGCAAAATTTGCGCGAGTGTGCCAACATTTTGCAGCCACGGTTCGAGCAGGCCGGCGTGGCATTGCAGCTCGATTTGCCTGATACGCCGATTCCGGTGCTGGCGTATCCTTCGGCGTTGCAGCGCGCATTCATGAATATCCTCACGAATGCCGAGCAGTTTTCAAAGCAGGGCGGCACGGTGCGCGTGCGCGTCTTGCGTGCCGAAAACATGGCGACGATTGACGTGGTGGATGCAGGGCCCGGCGTGCCGGAGGCGGACCGGCAGAAAATTTTCGACATGTTCTATACTACGCGTCCGGGCGGCACAGGGCTGGGGCTGTTTCTGGCCAAGACGGCGATCGAGCGATGCGGGGGGACGATTCGCGTGCTGGATGGCGGGGCGGGCGGTGGGGCGTGCTTCAGGGTCACGCTGCCGGTGGCGGGGTGAATTTGCGATTGTTGATTGATGGCAGAAGGCTGTTTTCGTTCCTGAAGGAATCCACGGGTTTCTATACACAACGCTGTGTGTCCGCCTGGGAGGGGCGAGTGACGCGAGCCCGATTCCCGCGGCGTCGCGGAGCTCCGCCCTCCCGTATGCGCAATGAATTCTGACGCTGTGTCCTGTCCGGGGCCGGAGGCCCCGGACCACCCACCAAAAGGGAAACCGCAGTAGATCAGGTCCGCGTAATCTCCGGATTGACAAGGTCGCGGGTGGGGGCCAGAGTTCGCGGTTCTTATGAACAAACCTTTGCGGGCGGTGCTGGTGGGGTGTGGCGGCATGGCGGGTTCCTGGCTGAAGGCGGTCAAGGCTGTCGGCGGGGTCGAACTGGCGGGGTTCGTGGATATACGGGAAGAAGCGGCGCGCAAGCGGGCCGACGAATCCGGCGCGGTGGATCCGGTGATCGGCACGGATCTGGCGACGGTGTTAAAGCAAACCAAGCCGGACGCGGTGTTTGATTGCACGATCCCGGAGGCGCATGTGACGGTGACGTTGACCGCGCTGGCGCACGGCTGCCATGTGCTGGGCGAAAAGCCCCTCGCCGATTCCATGGAAAATGCGCGCAAGATGGTTGCCGCGGCAACGCAATCCGGCAAGACCTACGCCGTCATTCAAAACCGCCGTTACAATCCCAACATCCGCCGCGTGCGCAAGGTGATCGAATCCGGCACGATTGGCGACCTCACGACGCTCAACAGCGACTTTTATCTGGGGCCGCATTTCGGCGGGTTTCGAGACCGGATGAAGCATGTGCTGCTGCTCGACATGGCGATTCACAGTTTTGATGCCGCACGTTTTCTGACGGGGTCCAACGCCGTGGCGGTCTATTGCAACGAGTGGAATCCCAAGGGTTCCTGGTACGACCATGACGCCTCGGCGATCGCCATTTTCGAAATGCAAAATGGCGTGGTGTATACCTACCGGGGCAGCTGGTGCGCGCAGGGGTTGAATACCAGTTGGGAATGCGAGTGGCGCTTGCTCGGATCCAAAGGCAGCGCCATGTGGGATGGGGAGGCGCAGTTCAAAGCCCAGCAACCCACCGGCGAGATTGAGTTCCGGGATAAGACGCGGGACGTGAGCTGGCCCGACGAAACGCCCGACGACAAGCGCGATGGCCATGCCGGGCTGATCAAGGAATTCGTGGAATGCGTGCGGACCGGTCGCACGCCCGAAACTGTGTGTAGCGATAACATTCACAGCCTGGCAATGGTCTTTGGGGCCATCGAGAGCGCCGAAACGGGCCGGCGCGTTGAGATTCAATCATGAGCAATGCATCTTCGGAAAAAATTCGTTGGGGACTTCTGGCCACGGGCGCGATCGCCAAGGCGTTTGCGCGGGGGCTGAAGCAATCGCAGACCGGCACGTTGGTGGCGGTGGGGTCGCGGACGGCGGAGAAGGCGGCGGCGTTTGCGGCCGAATTTGGCGCGGCGCGCGCGCATGGTTCCTACGAGGCGCTGCTGGCCGATCCGGGCGTGCAGGCCTTGTATATTTCCACGCCGCATCCGCAGCACGCGGAATGGGCGATCAAGGCGGCCGAGGCGGGCAAGCATGTGCTGGTGGAAAAGCCGATGGGCCTCAATCAGTACGAGGCGCAGGCGATGATCGAGGCCGCGGTGGCCAACGGCGTGTTCATGATGGAAGCGTACATGTACCGCTGCCATCCGCAGACCGCGCGGCTGGTCGAACTGCTGCGCGAGAAGGCGATCGGCGAGGTGCGCACGATCACGGCGACATTTTCGTTTCAGGCGGGGTTTGATGCCACGTCGCGCTTGTGGAGCAATGAAGCGGCGGGCGGGGGCATTCTGGATGTGGGCGGTTATACGACTTCGATCGCGCGGTTGATTGCCGGCGCGGCGGTGGGACAGCCTTTCGCCGATCCGGTCGCCGTGACCGGCGCCGGGCATTTGCATCCGCAGACCGGGGTGGATGTGTGGGCCGCGGCGACGCTGAAATTTGAGAGCGGCATCGTGGCGATGCTGGGCACGGGCATCGGCGTGAACCAGGAAAGCGTGGTGCGTATTTTTGGCAGCGAGGGCAACATCGTGGTGCCGACTCCGTATTTGTACAACCGCGAAGGCGCGATGCCGGGGTGCATTATTATCAACCGCAATGGCGCGGAGCCGCGCGATGTGGCGATTGAATCGTCCGTGTTGAGCTACGCGCACGAGGCCGATGTTTGCGGGCGTGCGATTGCCGCGGGCCGGCAGGAGGCCGAAGCGCCGGGCATGACGTGGGCGGATACGTTGGGCAATTTGCGGACGCAGGATGCGTGGCGGGCGGCGATTCAATTGACGTACGAAGCGGAGAAACCGGAGCGCATGGGGGCGCTGACGGTGGCGAATCGTCCGCTGCGCAAGCGCGCGGACGCGCCGATGCCATATGGCCAGATTCCGCATCTCGACAAGCCTGTGTCGCGCCTGATCATGGGGGTCGACAATCAGGCCACAGCGCCGAATGTGGCGGCGGTGTTCGACGACTATTTTGAACGCGGTGGCAACGCCTTCGATACGGCATTCATTTATGGTGCGGTGAAGTCGAAGCTGCTGGGGCAATGGATCAAGGCGCGGGGTGTGCGCGAGCAGGTGGTGATCATTGCCAAGGGCGCGCATACGCCGGACTGCAATCCTGAGGCGCTATCGCGGCAGTTGGTGGCGCAGCTGGCGTGGTTGGGGACCGACTATGCCGACCTGTACATGATGCACCGCGACAATCCGGATATTCCCGTAGGCAAGTTCATCGACGTGCTGAACGAGCATGTGAAGGCAGGGCGGATCAAGGCCTTTGGCGGCAGCAACTGGGCGCTTGATCGCGTGAAGAAGGCCAATGCCTACGCCAAGCGCAAGGGGTTGCAGGGGTTTTCGATGGTGTCGAACAATCTGTCGCTGGCGGAGATGGTTAAGCCGGTTTGGGGCGGGTGCATCCATGTGCATGATCTGGCGGATCGCCGATGGTTCAAGAAGACGCAATTGGCGTTGCTGCCCTGGTCGAGCCAGGCGCGCGGGTTCTTCGTGCCGAGCCGGGCGCATCCCGACAAGCGCGAAGATGAATCGCTGGCGGAGTCGTGGTACTCGGACGACAATTTCAAGCGCCAGGCGCGCGCGGTTGCGCTTGCGGCGAAGCACGGGGTTGAGCCGATCAACATTGCGCTGGCCTGGGTGCTACAGCAGCCTTTCCCGACGTTTCCGCTGATCGGGCCGCGCCAGGTTTCGGAGACGCGCTCCAGCATGGCGGGACTGAAGGTGCAGTTGAGTGCGAACGAGATGCGGTATTTGAATCTGGAGGCATGAGGAGTTCTCGCGGGGGCGCGGAGAGCGCGGAGAGGCGCGGAGGATTTAACCGCGGATGAACGCGCATGGGCGTTGCGTTATGGGGCGATGTATTGCTCCATATCGCTTGACAGGGGTCGCGGGGCGGCTTGTACTGGCTGCAGCATGCCAAAGCCACGCATTTTGATTCTTGAAGACGATCCGGACGGATTGCGTTCGGTGCGCGAGGCCGTGGAGGATATGGGGTTCGTGGCGGTCGCGGCGGCGAAGGGCGTCGAGGGGGTGCGGCGCTTTGAGGAAGAGGGCGCGGACACGGTGCTGACCGATCTGGTGATGCCGGACATCGACGGGCTGGAAGTCATGAAGCGCATCCGCGGGCGGGATGCGGATGTGCCGATTCTGATCATGACCGCGTACGGCAGTGTTTCCTCCGCGGTGCAGGCCATGAAGCAGGGGGCCTACGATTATATTACCAAGCCGCTCGATCTTGACGATTTGCAGGCCAAGCTCACGCGCGCGCTCGAAACGCGGCGGTTGCGCGGCGACGTGCAGCGGCTGACGGTGGCGGTGCATGGAAAGTATGGGGTGGCGGCGATGGTGGCGGAGTCGCCGCCGATGCGCGCGCTGGTGGAGCAAATCCGCGCGATTGCGCCGACCAATGCGACGGTGTTGATCCAGGGCGAAAGCGGGACGGGCAAAGAAGTCGTGGCGAGGGCCTTGCATGCGGATGGGAAGCGGCGCGCGGCGGCGTTTGTGGCGGTGAACTGCGGGGCGATTGCGGAGTCGCTGCTGGAGTCCGAGTTGTTCGGGCACGAAAAGGGATCCTTCACGGGCGCGACGGAGCAGCGCAAGGGCGCGTTCGAGCGCGCGGATGGCGGGACCTTGTTTCTTGATGAAATCGGCAATGCGCCGCAATCGGTGCAGGTGAAATTGTTGCGCGTGCTTGAGGAGCGGGAACTCACGCGCGTCGGGGGGCAGAAGACGATTGCGGTGGACGTGCGTTTGATATCGGCATCGAATCAGGATCTGGATGAACTGGTTGAAGCCGGGGAGTTTCGTAACGATCTGCTGTATCGATTGAAGGTGGTGTCGCTTGATCTGCCGCCATTACGTGCGCGGCGCGAGGATATTCGCCCGCTGGCCGAGCGATTCGTGGCGGCGGCCTGCGCGGAGCATGGGCGGGCGATTCAATCCATCGCGGCTGAGTGTTTTGCGTTGCTGGAGCAGCAGGAGTGGCCGGGAAACGTGCGCCAGTTGCGCAACGTGGTGGAGTCGGCGGTGGTGATGTGCAGGGGTACGGTGTTGCAGGCGGGGGATTTTAAAATCCGCGATGCGGCACGCACGGCCGTGACGGCGGCGGACCATTTGCACGTGCCGGAAGGCTGGACTCTGGAGCGGATGGAGAAGGAAATTCTTTCCCAGATGCTGCAGCGGTATGACGGCAATCGGACGATGGTGGCGGAGAAGCTTGGACTCGCGCGGCGGACGATCCAGAGGAAGATCAAGGAGTTGGGGCTGCCGTTTTGATCCGAGCGTCCGGCAAGACATGGGCGCTTGGCACAAGCGCCCCTACAGATCCAGGGCGGCCAGGCGGCCGCCCCTCCCGAGGCCCCTTTATGTCCCAGTCAAACGGTTAGAAATGAGACAATACGTCCCATTGAAGTTATGTAAATATATTTATAATACATTTATTAATAACTACTTAAGAAATACATTTCTTGATGGCATGTCGATTGCTTGAAGTGAGTGGAGGAAATTTTATGGATACCAGTCGATTCACGCAGAAGGCGCAAGAGGCATTGCAGGCGGCGCAGGTTTTGGCGACGCGGCATGGGCATCAGGAACTGGATGGCGAGCATGTGCTGCTGGCGTTGCTTGAGCAAGAGGGCGGTTTGGTGTCGCGCGTGCTGGAGCGCATGACGATCCCCGTGGCGCCGTTGAAGGCGCGCGTGGGAGAGGATTTGGACCGGCGGACCAAGGTCAGCGGCGGTGCGACGGAAGCGGGCAAGGTGTATGTCACGCAGCGGTTGAACCGCTTGCTGGTCAAGGCGGGTGACGAGGCCAAGCGGCTGCGCGACGAGTATGTATCCGTCGAGCATTTGTTGCTGGCGTTGGTGGATGAAGGGCGTGGGGCGGTGGCGGGGCGATTGCTGTTGGAAGCGGGGGTGGATCGCGCGGCGCTGCTCGAACAATTGAAGGAGATTCGCGGCAATCAGCGTGTGACCAGCGACAACCCGGAAGGGCAGTACGAGGCGCTGGTCAAATATGGCGCCGACATGGTGGCGCTGGCGCGCGCGGGCAAGCTTGATCCGGTGATCGGGCGCGATTCGGAAATTCGCGCGGTGATCCGCATTTTGTCGCGCAAGACCAAGAACAACCCGGTGCTGATCGGCGAGCCCGGCGTGGGCAAGACGGCGATCGTCGAGGGGCTGGCGCACCGCATCGTGCGCGGCGACGTGCCCGAGGGGTTGAAAGACAAGACGATTTTCGCGCTGGATCTGACGTCGCTGATGGCGGGCGCCAAGTTCCGGGGCGAGTTCGAAGAGCGCCTCAAGGCGGTGCTGAACGAGATCAAGTCGGCCGAGGGGCGGATCATCCTGTTCATCGACGAAGTGCACATGATTGTGGGGGCGGGCAAGACCGAAGGGTCGCCGGACGCGGGCAACATGCTCAAGCCCATGCTGGCGCGCGGCGAGTTACATTGTATTGGCGCGACGACGCTGGATGAATACCGCAAGCACGTGGAAAAAGATGCGGCGCTGGAGCGGCGCTTTCAGCCGGTGATCGTGGAAGCGCCCTCGGTGGAGGATACGATTTCGATTTTGCGCGGGTTGCGCGAGCGGTTCGAAGTGCACCATGGCGTGCGCATCCAGGACGCGGCGCTGGTGGCGTCGGCGGTGCTGTCGGATCGGTATATCAGCGACCGCTTTTTGCCGGACAAGGCCATTGACCTGATGGACGAGGCCTGCGCCTTGATTCGCACGGAGATGGACTCCATGCCCGCCGAGCTGGATGAGATCACGCGCAAGGTGATGCGGCTCGAAATCGAGGAAACGGCGCTCAAGAAGGAAAAAGACAAGGCCAGTTCGGAGCGCTTGAAAGCGCTTCGAAAAGAGTTGGCGGATTTGAAGGC
>CAMFEP010000095.1 GCA_945949405.1 Kiritimatiellales bacterium | reverse complement strand
TTCCAGGTCTGGGTAGCGCCCAAGGTGACGTCGCAGTTGAGGGTCAGGGCCTTGGTGGCGGTGGACATGTCGATGCCGGAGAGCCCGAGGGTCAGGATACTGCCGACGTTGATCGCGAAGGTGGCCGCGCCGGGGTTGACGAGCTGGATACCGTCCCAGCTCAGGTTCGCGCCCAAGGCGGCGGAGGTCACAGACGCGGTCATGTTGCTGTCGAAGCGCGCCACGTCGGCGGCGCCCGGCGGGCCGTTCGTCACCCAGCTCGTCGCGAGGTTCAGGTTCAGCGCCGTGTCATTTTTGAGGATCGTGGCGGCGCGTAATCCGCCGGGAATCAATGCGATCAAGGCGAATAACCGGAGGATTCCGAAAATCCCAAAGTACCGCGTACTCGCGCCAGCGCCAGTCCAATCACTCAACATAAATGCGCCCCCACGCACGCACCATGATAGCGCAAGGGGAAGGCGCATCCAAGCGGAACCGGCGCGCAGGATGCACGCCAGGTAGCGTTTACAGGTGCGCGCTTAACTTCGCCTTGAGCGCATCCTTGCTCATGGCGCCGACCATCTGCTCTTTCACCTCGCCACCCTTGACGATCAGGAGCGTCGGAATCGAGCGGATGCCGAACTGGCCAGCCAGTTGCTGCTGCTCATCCACGTTGACCTTGGCAACCTTCAACTTGCCGGAAAGTTCCACCGATAACGATTCCAAGGTCGGGTTCATGGCCCGGCACGGCCCGCACCATTCAGCCCAAAAATCCACAAGCACCGGCGTCGCGGAATCAATAACTTCGCTCTGCCAGTTGCTGTCACCAATCTGCACAATATTTCCACCGGCCATGATCCGTACTCCTTGATTAAAAAGGACTTACCGAAACGCGATTTTTCCCGGCCACGCCAGATTCGGACCCGTCGGCAACGACGAATACTGCGTCATGCTGCTGTTGGGCCCGATCGCCTGCGCGGCAAATAAATAGATCACCACGCACATCACCAGCGCCGCGGCAATCGAGAGCACTCCAAAAATCCAGTGTGGGCCGCGCACGGGCATGGAAAGATTGTCCGATGCCCCGCCCGATGCCGAAGACGCACCCCCCTCTTCGCCCGTGCGTGCCACGGTCAGCTTGCGCGACGAAGCCGATTCCTGCGGGCGCTTGACCAACACGGTCTTGCGCTGCGTCGGACTGGCCGTCTCGCCACCGGCGCCTTGCTCGCCCGCGGATTTGGCGCCGCCCACTTTGGCCGTGGGGGCTTCACCCGGACGCTTCAAGCGAATCGTTTTGGTACCGCCGCTCGCCGAATCAGCGGGGGTTTCGTTCAGCACGGCTTCCAACGAAATACGGGATGTCTTGCGCTTTTCCGCCGCGGCCACATCGTCCGGCTTCGGCAGACCCGTAATCTGAGCCGTCTCGCCCGGCTTTGAAATCCGGACGGTCGTCGGTGGTTCGAGCCCGACGGAGGAAAAAGATTTTTCAACGCGCGGTTTGGCGGCGTCCAAGGGGATGCGCGACGTTTCTTTCTTCGACGCCGACTTCGGCGGCGTAACGGCCGTGGCAGGCTGCTCCGCGACTTCGGCAGTGGTCGCGGACACAGACGTCGCCGGGACTGATACCGGACGCATCGCACCTGCGGGGCCGCTTCGTGCGGGATTTCCAGGAACGGGTAACCCAACTGGCTTGGCACCGGTAATGCCGGCGGGTTTCGGCTTCCATGCCGGCTGTGCGCCGGTACCGGGCACCGGAGCCCCGCTCGGACGCGTCGGCAGCATCCCAACGGGACCCGACGCCGGCACCACCGTGGCAGGACGTTGCGCGGCCACTGGCGTAACGGCTGCAACAGGCGCGACCGGTGTAAAAATGGGGTTCAGCACCGCGGCGGGGGCCATCGGAGGTGCTTCACTTTCGGTAGGCACCGATGGCGTTACGGGCGTCCCCGCGGGCGGCACACTTTTCAGAATCCCGCTCTTACGCAAATCCAGTTTCGGAGGCAGAGCACCATTGCTTTCCGTAGTCGCATCATCCGCCATGACTGCCTCCCCTTCGCGTTGTCCCGAAACCCAAAATCAGTGTTCCCAGAATATCACGCCCTGCCATCACGGGTCAACCGGTGGGAACCCATTCACACGGCCATGATTTCAGCCTCTTTGGCCTTGAGCTGCGTGTCCACCTTGGTGATGTAGGCATCCGTGTCATGCTGGACGGTCTTCAAGGCCTGGTCGCGCTCGTCCTCGCTGACCTTGTTGTTCTTGTGCAGGTTTTTAAGGTGTTCGTTCGCATCCCGCCGCTCGTTGCGAATCGCGACCCGGCATTCCTCCGACATGCGCTTCGCCACCTTGGTCATTTCCTTGCGGCGTTCCTCGTTCAACTCCGGGATCGGCACCCGGATCACGCGCCCGTCGTTCATCGGCGTCACGCCCAGGTTGGCCGCCAAAATCGCGCGTTCGATGTCCGGCAGCGCCGTCGGATCGTATGCACTGATCACGATCAAGCGCGCCTCGGGCGTGGCAATCCCCGCGATCTCGCGCAGCCGCGTGAGCGTGCCGTAATAGGGCACCTGGATGTTTTCCACGAGCGCCGGCGACGCCTTTCCCGTGCGAATGCCGGAAAACTGCTCGTGCAAAAACGCCATGGACTTGGTCATTTTATCGTGCGTATTTTTCAGAATGGCGCCGACGGATTCCATTGTAACTCCTTCTGCTCGCGGGGACCAGATACCGCGGGCCCCGGCCTACTGGGTCACCAGCGTGCCGATTTCCTTGCCCTGCACCACGGCCTCGATGCTGCCTTCCTCGAAAAAATTAAAGACGATGATCGGAATTCGATTATCCATGCACAGCGAAAAGGCCGCGCCATCCATGACCTTCAGCGAGCGCTGCAACGCCTCGCGGTAGGTGATGCGCGTGTAGCGCTCGGCATTCGGATTGATCTTCGGATCCTCGCTGTAGATGCCGTCCACCTTGGTAGCCTTGAGCAGCACGTCCGCGCCAATCTCGCTCGCGCGCAGCGCCGCCGCCGAATCCGTGGAAAAATACGGGTTGCCCGTGCCGCCCGCGAAAATCAGCACGCGTCCCTTGTCCAGGTGGCGCAGCGCACGCCGCAGGATGAACGGCTCCGCCACCTTCTGCATCGAGATCGCCGTCTGCACACGCGTCTCCATGCCAATCTTTTCCAGCGCGTCCTGCAAGGCGAGGGCGTTGATGATCGTCGCCAGCATGCCCATGTAGTCCCCGGAGGTGCGATCAATGCCGCGCGTCGCCCCACTGACACCGCGGAAGATGTTGCCGCCGCCCACCACCACGGCCACGCGCGCGCCCATCTGCCGCACGGTTTTCAGGCGCTGGGCGATCGCCATGATGATCTGTGGGTCGATGCTCAACCCCTGCGCCTTGCTCTGGAACGCCTCGCCACTCAACTTGACGAGAATGGTCTTATACTTCGTCGTCGGCGTTTGTGCAGCGTCCATGCGGCCCCCACGGCGGTGAATTGAAAGTCGGCGCTACCCTATCCGGAAATTCCGGCAATGGCAACACCGCGCGGTGGCCTGTGCAAAATAGGGTTTCGCTATGCCGCACCGGTATGCTAATTTCACACACATGCTCAACCAGATTCAATCTGGCGTGGAACGTGAATTACGCCGATTCGCCTCGGATTTTCGCCGACCCCCGATGTCCGCGATTCCGCGTCCGTTTGCGGACACCATCGCGCAATACATCGGGAGGCAAGGCAAGCGGCTGCGTTCGATGCTGTTTGTGCTCGGCTATCGCGGCTACTCGGCGCGGCCCGTTCGCAATCTGTACAAATCGGCGGCGTCGCTCGAGTTGCTGCACGATTTTATTCTTGTGCATGATGATTTGATCGACCGCGCCTCGCTGCGCCGTGGCGGGGCGGCGATGCATACGGCCCTCGACGCGTTATTAAACGGCCAGCGCGGGCTGCGCTTCAAGGGGCAGGATTTGGCGTTGATCGTGGGCGACATGCTCTACGCGCTGGCGATCCACAGTTTTCTGTCGATCAAGGCAAGCCCGCTGCGCAAGCAGCAGGCGTTGGAACTCCTGACCAAGACCGCGCTATACACCGGTTGCGGGGAACTGGACGAGTTGTTGCATACGTTGCGCCCGCTGGCGGACGTGACGCCCGAGACGATCTATCGCATTTACGACTGGAAAACCGGGCACTACACCTTTTCCTCGCCGCTGGCGATGGGGGCGATTTTGGGCGGGGCGCGGCCGGCGGATGTGCGGGCGTTTGTGAAAATTGGCACGGAACTCGGGCGGGCCTTCCAGATTCGCGACGACCTTCTCGACCTCTACGGGCAGGATAACCGTTTTGGTAAACCGGCGCTGATCGACCTGCGCGAGGGCAAGAAGACCTTGCCGGTGTGGTATGCGTATCATCATTGCACGGCGGATGAGCGCGCGCTGCTGGAACGCGTATTGGAATGTCCGGGTGCGCGCGAGGAAGAACTGCTTATGGTGGCGGGGATCATCCACCGTTCCGGCGCGGCGCGCTATGCGACGGAGGAAATGGCGCGCCTGGTGCGCGATGCCGTGCGAAAAATCCGCAAGACGCGGATGCAGGCCAAGTACCGGGATTTCCTGATCGACTATGCCGGACGGTTGATTCAGCCGCCGGACGTCGCCGTGGCACCCGGTCCGGCCCACGCGGATGTCGCGGAAACCGCTGCGGTGAGCGTGGCCCTGTGAAGCGAATTTCGCGCTGGCTTCTGTTGCCCCTGCTGGCCGTGGCGCTAACGAGCGCCTGCAAGAGCAATAGTCCATTTTTAAAGCCGCCGCACTGGACGGTGGAAGCCAACCCTCTCGATTACGTGCAGTTTTTGTGCGGGGCGAATCAGGAAAGCACATCCGGCGCGGAGGCGTTGAAGCTGGAGTTGCTGGGCACCGGCTACCTGACGGCGTGGTCGGGGCGCAGCACGCGGGTGACCAGTGAATTCTGGCATGAGCCCACGAACGACGATCGTTGGGACGAATATTCGTCTGACTCCGTGCATGTTTCGGAGAACTATGTGCGGGCCTGTTACCAGCATCTCGTCGACACGGGCTTTTTCGAGAATGAATCCATGTTTCACAGGCAAACCGCGGGGCCGAAGCAGGGCATTTTCGTGGTGGCCAGCATCAACGGACGCAAGAAGGCTGGCTTCACGAATGACCCGGATGTCGAAGCCGCCGTGCGCGAGTTGATGAAGCAATTCTAGCCCGCATTTCTCAGCATGGTGGAGAGCAATGCGGGAAATTCGAAATCCGAAATTCGAAATCCGAAGGAAATCGGAAAATTCGAATACGGAAAACTAAAAATTTCAGCCTGGCCCCTGTTGGGCCGGTTGGGGTGTGTGCCATGTTTCTGTTGCCTGTGCATGACCTGCGATTTCTGTCGGACGGCATTTTTGAACTCGAGCTGGAGCGGCGCGGGTACCGGTTTGGTTCCGGCGAGTGCGCGGTGCTCTACAATGGCGGCGACGAATCGCGCCCTTACAGCATTGCCTCCGGTCCCGGGGAGGATGTGCTGCGCTTTCTGATCAGGCGCATCGATGGCGGCGCGGTTTCCCCCTGGCTCGCGGCGCGACGGCGTGGGGAGGGGGTGCGCATCAGCACGCCGTTTGGGCATTTTCGGCCGGGGCAGGAAGGGGATACGGGCGATCCGGCGGTGTTCGTGGCGACGGGCGTGGGGATTGCGCCGTTCTTGAGTTTTCTGGGCGGGGGGGACCGAATCAGGCCTCTGTTTGTTGAGGGAACGGTTGGCGCGCCCAACGCCCGACCGCTGTGCTTGTACGGCGTGCGCCATTTGCACGAGGCGGTGCATGTGGACTTGTTGCGGCGATTCACGGAAATGCGCGTGGCGGTTTCGCGTGAAGCGGCGGCGGGGTGCCATCATGGGCGTGTGACGGATCTGCTGGCGGAGATTCCGTTGGCGCCGAACACGCAATTCTATCTTTGCGGGCTGGACGCGATGGTCGATGCGGTGGCCTACTGGCTGGATGCGCGCGGGGTGGAGCACACGCGCATTCATACGGAGGTGTTTTTCAGTTCGGACGAACGAAGATGAAAAGCTACCGCGAATGAACCCCAATCGACGCGAATCCGAATTCGCGTTTATTCGCGTTTATTCGCGGTTTTCTGTGCTTCCTCATAGAGCTGGCCGGCGCGGAAGGAGGAGCGTACGAGGGGGCCGGAGGCCACGGCGCTAAAGCCCATCGTCAGCGCCTCCTGTTTCCAAGCGTCGAATTGCTCGGGGGGCGGATAGGACATGATCGGGTAGTGCGCCTGGCTGGGGGCCAGGTATTGCCCGAGGGTCAGCAGGCTCACATCCACCCGCCGCAGGGCCTGCAAGGTGGTGGTCATGTCGGCATTGGTTTCGCCCATGCCGACCATGATGCTGGACTTGGTGAAGATCTCCGGACGCAGTTCCTTGGCGGCTTCCAGCATGCGCAGGCTTTTGGAGAAGGAGGCCTTGCGGTCGCGCACGCTGGATTGGAGGCGTTCGACGGTTTCCACGTTGTGCGCGAAGACTTTCAGCGGTGCGCCGTTCAGCAGGGCGGCGAGCGCGGTCTCATTGCCGTCGAGATCGCTGCACAAAAATTCGAGACCCACCCGGGGCAGGCGCGCATGGACCCCGTCGAGGCAAGCGCGGTAATGGCGGGCGCCGCCATCGGGCAGTTCGTCGCGATTGACGCAGGTGATGACGGCGTAGGTGAGATTCATGCTGTCGATGGCGGCGGCGAGGTTGTGGGGTTCCTGGGGATCGAGCGGTGGCGGGGTGCGGCGGTGGCCGACGGAGCAAAAGCGGCAGTTGCGGGTGCAGGTTTGGCCCGCGATCATGAAGGTGGCCGAGCCGCGGCTCCAGCAATCGTGGATGTTGGGGCAACGCGCCTCCTCGCAGACGGTGTGCAGGCGGTTTTCATGGACGGCGGCGTCGATGCCTTGGAAGCGCTGCAGGCGCTCGCCGGAGGGCAGCTTCACGCGGAACCAGGGGGGCAGGGGCGGGCGTTTGCGGGGGCCGATTTGGACGATCTGATCCATGCGACAGAATAGGAAAAAGGGGGCGGTGGGGCAAGTACAGCGGAAAATCCGCGCGGTGGCCGATGATAGAAAATATCCAACCTCGAACGTCGAAATTGCCGGGACCTTACCCATTGCCGATCCGATACTTCGGCGTTGGACGTTCGTTGTTCAGTGTTCGATGTTTTCCACTTCCTTCGCCCCAAACACCACCGCCCCATAGCCCACCACCCACTCTCCACGCGATTCGGGATGATCATCCCCGCTGTTGCAGGCGCAAAGCACGGTTCCCGGGGCTCCGCCCGATGCGCGCAGGTAACGAATCAGGGTCTGCACCGGCCCGATCCCACAGCACACTTGAAACTCCGGCCGCCAGCGCTGCGCCAACGCTGGCGCGTCGAGCGCCGCGATGTCCCGCACGGTTTCCCGGTCCGTGCGCGTCACCAGATAGTAGTCCGGATCGTGCAGCAGGTCCGTACTGGCCACCACCACGATGCGCCGCCCTCGCGCCAGTGCCGCCAACGCATCGGCCGCCGCCGCCACCGTGTCGTCCTCATGCTCACCGAAGAGCCCCACCACCAGCGCCACGCCCGGTAACGCGCGCTGCAAGAAGGGGATTTGGTTTTCCGCGGAATGCTCCCCCGCATGTGGCGCGTTGTCCCGCGTAAACACGGGCGTCGACGCCGCCAGCCACGCCGTGGCCTCAGCATCGAGCGGCGCCACGCCAATCGGAGTTTCCACCCCGGTCCCGCCAAGGAGTGCGATGCCGGGAAATACATCGCGATGGCAAAACCCCAGTACCACCACGGTTTCCGGTGGTTTGGCATGCCGCGTGGCATCACGCAACGCGCGATAGGTGTGCCCGGCCACGCGGCCCGAATATTCAAACCCCGCATGCGGCGCGATCGCCCCCAGGATGCGCCCCGGCGGCAGCGATGGGTTTTCCGCGCGCTCCAGAAAATCATCCACCATGCGCGTCAGTACCCCACCGTCCGCCGGATACCAGCGCCCCCCACCCCGCGCACGATGCACGGATAAATCTGTACTCATACACGCGAGCATACCACCGCCGGCAATCCACCGGAAACGACTTCACAAGT
>CAMFEP010000094.1 GCA_945949405.1 Kiritimatiellales bacterium | reverse complement strand
TGTCCACCCGCCCGCGCCACCATGTCATCAATATAGGAGTCCCGGTTGGCCGTGAACAGCGGCCGCGTCCCCACTTCCACGAACACCCGTGGCGCCGCGCGCCCCTGCACCGTGCCGGCCAGCGCGTCCACGCGCGTCCGCGCCGCCTCCACAATCTCGCGCGCCTCCGCGCCTCGTTCCAGCAATTCGCCCAGTTGCAAAAATTGCCCGCAGATGTCGTCAAAGTTCTTGGCGTAATCGAATCGTATCACGCGAATGCCGAGTTGTTCGAGCTTGCCCGCATCGCGCGGATGCGTGAGCCCCGTGGCCAGCACCAAATCCGGCCCCAGCGCCACGATCTGCTCCGTGCTGATCCCCGTCACCGTCCCCACTTCCATCGGTCTGGGAATTTCCGCCGGCAGCCGGCAATACGTCGTCACGCCTGCCAGGTACCTGGCCAGCCCCAGCAGGCAAACCTGATCTGTGATCGCCGGACCCAGCGACACAACGCGCAGCTCCGCCGCCTGCGCGCAAACGCCCGCAAGCAAACTACAAATCACCACCGCCATGCGGATCCGGAAAACCACGGAGACTCGGAGTTTGTCTTCTCCGTGTCTCCGTGTCTCCCTGGTGAATCCGCTAAATCCCATGCGTCTCCGCTACCAGTTTGCCCGCACGCCGCCGATCGCTGTGAACCCCGGCGAGGAGAATCCACTGACCTCCTCATAGTCTTGATCCAGCACATTTTCGATCCGCACATACGGATAAACATGCGCATTCACCGCATATTCGGTCGTCAAATCAACCCGCTCGTAATCGTCCATTGCCGTGCCATCCGAATCGATCCGATCCTGCACCGCCACCAGTGTCACGGTGCTGCTGATCCGCGCCACCGGCTGAAAGGCCGCCTGTAACGTGCAGCGATGCTTCGGCCGCCGTGCCAAAGGCTCGCCCGTGCCTTCGTCTTCCGTGTCCGTATATGTGTAACTGGCCCCAACCTGGGCGTTCGAGCAGACGCGCCACATGCCGCTGACCTCCACCCCCTGTGCGTTCGCCTCCTGAATGTTGGCCGCCAGCATCGTCGTGGTATCAAATGCGATCAGATCCTCAAAATCGTTGCGAAACGCCGTCACATCCACCAGCACCGCCTGGTCCGCCATTCCCACCTCAACCCCCGCGTCGTATCCCGTGCTGCGCTCCGGATCGAGATCCGGATTGCCGTACCCTGGAAAAAACAAATCCGATAACGTCGGCGCTTTGAACCCCGTGCCTGCGCTGCCATGCAGCCGCGCCGTGGTCTCCGGTATGGCATAGGACGCCGTGCCACGGTATGTCGGCTCGCTGCCGAATTGTGAGTGATCGTCCAGCCGCGCCCCCGCGGTTAGCACCAGCGCATCGATCGGATTCCACTGCTCCAATCCAAAGATCGAATGAATATCCGCGCTTTCATCAAACGATCCTTCGCTCTCTCCCTGCCGGTTTTCAAACTCATAGCCGAGACTGACCACATGGGCCTCCACCGGCGTCAGATCCGCCTGCGCACCCGCATCGACGTTGCGATTGTTGATCTGATAGTTGTTGAAGACCGTGTCCGGATCTTTGCCCGTCAGTTCTTCGTCATAGATACCCGCCGTGACCTTCTGTATCCACCAGTCCGTGACTGGCTGGCGCACTGCCGCCCCCGCCGCAACTCCCTCGCGTTCCGTGGTCGCATTGGGATCATCCGCCGGCAAAAGCCCCTCGAACCCGTCGATATCCGACTCCCCGCTGAATCCGCGCAAGGTCAGATCGGCGCGCCCATCGCCGGACAGATTATACCCCAGTCGCGCGGACGCCGACGCATTCTGGAAATCATCCTTTTCCGCTCCGCCCACGCTCGTATCCGCCGAGGAAAGCCCCCGGTATTCCTGCCACGTCGCCGACACGCTGTAATCCCCCGTGTCGTTACCGCCATGCACCTCCGCCGTGCCCAGCCATTGCTCCGGATCGCCGCCCTCCACGCGCGCGCTGCCGCCATGCCCCGCCGCGCCGCGTTTGGTCGTGATGCTAATCACGCCGGCAATCGCCTCGGACCCATACAACGTGCTTTGCGGTCCGCGCAGCACTTCGATCCGCGCAATGTTTTCCGCCGCCAAATTGGCGAAATCAAACGCGCCCAGCGTGGCCGGGTTCACGCGCACTCCGTCGATCAGCACCAGTGTCTGCGAGGAATTTCCGCCGCGGATGAACACGTTGGCAATGCTCCCGGGCCCGCCGCTCTGGCTCACCTCAAGCCCCGGCACCGTGCGCAGCACCTCCAGCACCGTCGCCACCTTGCGCTGCGCAATCTGCCCGGCATCGAGCACCATCACCGAACTGCCGACATTCTCGTAGGGATTTTCATAGCGGTTGGCTGAGATCACCATCTCGGAAAGAACGCCTTCTGCCACGACCACGTCTTCCGCCCACCCGCACTCCGCCGCCACAAGGGAAAACGCCGCTGCCGCCCAGACACACAAACGTCGAACCTGCATGGAACCACTCCTTATCGGTGTTACGCGCACCGAATCTGGTTTGTTTACAACACAGGGAGCCACCTTCCCAATGCGGGAAGCACCATGGTCCCTGCCATGACGCGGCGTTGAGCAACGGAAAGCACGTCTTCTGGCTCGCCTGCGACGCCCCTGCCTTCCCACCCGCCGATGATCGGCAGACAGTGGCAACTGGGCGGCGTCGTTCCCCCAACTCGCGGGGCATAATGCTCACAGCGGCGCGTCCGCGTCCGATTTTCACGGTCTTCCGTTCGCTTCCCGTCGTCTCAATACCTTGTCACAGAATGGATGAACGTTAGCAGGCCCACCCCTGGCACCCTAGGAAAAAACAATTTCCGCCGGTAGGGCGGCGCGGGAGGGGCGGCCGCCTGGCCGCCCTCGCACCTGGAGCCGGGACCGCCCCCGTCCCGGTCCTGACGCCCCCCCCTACACGCTCTCCGGCAATTCCCCCTTCACCAGCCGGTGGATGAACGGATCCTTGGCGCGTACTTCATCAAGCGTCAAATCCATCAACTCGTGCGGGAACACGATCCACTTCTCGGTCTTACGCAGATAAAAGTCGGGCACGATGTCCGTCATGTTTTTGTGTTCCTTGTAATACAAGGTCGCCACCTTCACCTGGTCCGTGCGCTCGCGCAGCAAGTCCTTGACCTTTTTGATCGTGCGCCCCGTGTCGAAGATATCGTCCACCAGCAACACCCGGCTGCCGGGTTTGACAAACTCCAGCACGGATTCCAGATGCTCGATGCGCGGCTCGACCTGCTGTTCGATCCCGGTATACGACGCCGCTGTCAGCGCTGCATGATAGGTCTCGATACCCTTGTAGAGTAAAAATTCGTGAATGATGATCCCAATGGGGGTACCGCCGCGCCACAGCACCAGCAGCACCTCCGGCCTGTACCCCGAAGCCACAATCCGCGCCGCCAGATGAAACGCATCATGCTGCAACGATAACGGCCCCACATATTCTTTTTCAGACATGCGACCACCTCGATTCAAATCCCAACCGTCTCTCCGCGCTCCCCGCGTCTCCGCGAGAACCATTCCCGCTCGCCGAGATCCCCACCCTCAATTCCGAAAAAACACCTGCGCCCCGTTCGGAATCGACCCCTCCTTGAGCCGGTCCCCCGCCACGATCCGCGCATCCGGCAGCCGGTAAAAGGTCGAGGGATGATTCCATCGCACCCCACACACATCAAACGCCCGGCGCTTGGCCGAAATCGCGCCCCCAAACGTGTAGCCCACAAGCATGCCCGTGTCCGCCGGTAACGCATCCAGCTCGGCCTCCTGCATGTCCGCGCCCGTGCGCACCCGCCCATCCGCCATAAAATAAATCGTGCGCGCCGAATGAAACTCATCCCCCGCAATTTCACGCGCGCTGGCCCCATCCTTGCCAATCCGCAACACCCGCTCAGCCTGATTCTCCCGGTCGCCCTCCGTCGTGATCACCACCCGCGTTCCCGGTGGAATCATTTTCCAGCTCGAAATCTGATCCCCGCGCGCGGATTTTCCATCCGGGAAAAAGTAGCGCGTGCCCGGATCATTGTACATGTCCCGCGCCACGTCCCAGGCGGAACGATTGGCGGTGATGATCACGCCTTCTTCGCCGCCATCGTCGGGCGGCTCAGGCGCCGCTGCCCGGACCGGTGAGGGCGTGCGTGCTGCCGGGGTCGCCGCCACCACCGCGCTGGCCGTCTTGGGCGGCGCCGGCGCCGGCGTCGGCTTGGGGCTCGCGCCGCCATACAACACCTTGGCCAGATACGCATCGCCCACCGCCAGCCGCCCGGCGCGCACGTCCGGATCGTAGCCAGGCTTCTCGGTCAACCCAAGCTTCTGGCGCACGTTGGTCGTCGCAAAGAGCATGCCGCAACGCTTGCGCCCGCGATGCGAACGCTTGTGCCACCGGTTCGGTGCGCCGTAGGCCACCATCGAATGCGTCAGCACGTTCACGTCCGCCACACCGTATTGCATCTGCAATTCCGCCACCAACGCCTTTAACGCAATGTATTGCGCCATCGTCAGATCGCGCGTGTGGTAACCAGAAACCTCGATGCCGATCGAAACGTCATCCAGGTTCGTGCGCCCGCGCCACATGCTGCGGCCCGAATGGTACGCCACCCGCCGCCGGTCAATCGTGGCATAAATACGCCCCGACGGATCCACGAAGAAATTGGCTTCGCCATTGTCGTAAATTTTTTGCAACGACCCCTGCACCGGCCCCTCGGTCGTGTGCAGCACGATGTAGAGCGTGGTCACGCGCTTGGCCCGCTCGTTATTGTGCGGGCTCCACTTGGAGATCGTCTCCACCTTGGCGTCCGCAATCGCAGTGGTGAGGGCGAGCAGGGCAACGAGTATTGCCGATTGCCGATTGATGATGGATGATTGGCCCGACGGAAATTTCATATTCATGCACGGCCACCAGACCAATGCCCGGCGCAATCGAAACTCGGCAATCATCAATCGACAATCAAAACGTCCGCCGTCATCTCTGCGGGAATCGAAAGCCCCATCACCTGCAACGCCGTCGTGGCAATGTCGGAAAGTTTGCCGCGCGCCTTGAGTTTCCGCCCCGGCGCATCGTGCGCCACATAGATAAACTCCACGTCAAACAGACTGTGGCTGGTCTTCACCATGCCCGTGTCGTAATCGATCATCTGGTCGCAGTTACCATGATCGGCCGTCACAAACACATGCGCGTCGAGTTCCAGCAACCGTGTGACGATTTTACCCACGCATTCGTCCACAACTTCAACCGCCTTCACCGCCGCCTCGAAATTCCCCGTGTGCCCCACCATGTCGCCGTTGGCGTAGTTTACCACGATCAGTCCATAGGGGTTGTCCGCGAGCCGCTTTAGAATTTCTTCGGTCACCGTGTAGGCATCCATCTCCGGATGCGTCGCGTAGGCCGATGCGTCAAACCGCCCGGGCACCAGCACATCGTCTTCCAACGCATACGGCGTCGTGGCCTTGCCGTTGAAGAAACTCGTCACGTGCGGATATTTTTGCGTTTCGGCGATGCGCAACTGGCGGATGCCCGCAAGCGACACGATTTCGCCCAGCAAGTTGTCCATCCCGCCCTCTTCGCTCATCGGCCCCATCATGTATGACTTGAACGCGTCAAAGTAGCGCGTCAGCCCCACGTAGTTCACCTTCGGACGGGCCTTGCGTGTTCCGGCATACCCATCGTCAATGAAGGCGTGGGTAAGTTGAATGGCCCGGTCCTGGCGATAATTGGTATGCAGCACGCAATCGCCGTCGCGCATCCCGGCGTAATCGCCGAGCACATGTGGCGGCACGTATTCATCGAACATCGCCACGCCGTCGGGCGTCTTGTCCGTGTCGTAGGAATGCTGGATCGCGGCCTCCATGTCCTTCACGCGCCGCCCCTCGCCGCTGACGATGCAATCATAGGCGATATCCGTCAAAGCCCAGTTGCGCGAGCGGTCCATGCTGTAGTAGCGCCCCATGAAGGTCCCGATCCGGCAGCCCCCCACCTCGCCCATCACCGCCTTGAGCTTGGCCAGATACTCCAGCGTGCTGCGCGGCGCCGTGTCACGCCCGTCCAAAAACGGATGCAGCACGATCTCCCCACCGGAAAATTCCGCGCGCGCGTGCCGCATGATCTTGAACAGATGCTCCTGGTGCGCATGCACACCCTCGTCCTGGAGCAACCCCAGCAAATGCAGCTGCCCGCGGCTGGCGCGCCAGTCGCGCAGCAGTTTACGCCACGCCGCGCATTCGAACAGCGCCCCCGTGCGCAACCCGTCGTCGATGCGCTTGAGTTCCTGGATCACGATGCGCCCCGCGCCCATGTTGAGGTGCCCCACCTCGCTGGATCCCATGTAGCCGTCCGGCAGCCCCACCGGCTCGCCCGCACACGCCAGCACCGTCCAGGGGTATTTCGCCTTGTACGCCGTGATGTTGGGCGTGCGCGCCGCCGCCACCGCGTTGCCCCGCGGATTCGGATTCAAGGCCCACCCGTCCCGAATGATGATCGCCACCGGTCTGCGCATGTTCCCATTCCTCACGAATATACATCCGTTTTTCAACCTCGGAGTAAGGTGGACCGCGGCCTCTGGACGCGGTCTCCGCCGGTCGCGTCGCCCAGGGCCTCCGTCACAGCCAGCGCTGCGCGGCCCACCATAATCCATGATTCACGCCCAACGCGTAAAGGCAGGACAGCACATCGTCCATCACAATCCCCAGCCCACCCGTCAGGCTTTGCGCCTGCCGCGCCGGCGGCGGCTTGATGATATCCAGCACGCGGTTCGTGACAAATGCGATGCCCAGCCACACCCACGGATGTTCCTGCCAGGGTAGCCCCAGCGTGCAAATCAAAAACGTCAGGTATTCATCCGCCACGATGCGCCCGTCATCCTTGCGTCCGAATTTTTCCTCCGCATGCCCGCAGATCGGCACGGCCAGCAAGGCCATCGCCACGGCACACAGGATTTGAATCTTCAAGGGCTGGTGCGCCAGCGCGAGCACGATCAGAATCCCGGGCAGCGATCCGAACGTGCCGGACGCCACCGGCGCATAACCCAGCCCAAATCCCGTGGCGATCCACAGGATCAACCGCGAAAACCCGCGCGCGTTGTTTTGTGTGGGCAGTGATTTCATACGAACCGGTACTTCAGGATGCACCACAGCGCCCGCACGCCATCCTTCCAGGTGATCTTCTTTCCCTCGGCGTAGCTGCGCCCATAATAGGAAATCGGCACCTCGTACACGCGCCAGTTGCCCTTTGCCACCTTGGCCGTGATCTCCACCTCGAAACCAAACCGGTCTTCGCACAGCACGATCGACTGCAGCACCTCGCGGCGGAACATCTTGTAGCAAACTTCCATGTCCGTCAGGTTGATGCCCGTCATCATGTTCGACAGCGTCGTCAAAAACCGGTTGCCAATGTAGTGCCAATAGTACACCACGCGGTGCGGCCCGCCTCCCAGAAAGCGCGACCCGAACACCACGTCTGCGTGGCCGTCAAGCACGGGCCCAAGCAGTAGCCGGATATCCTTCGGGTCGTATTCCATGTCGGCGTCCTGAATCACCACGAGCTCCCCCGTGGCCGTGGCAAATCCGGTCCGCAGCGCCGCACCCTTGCCCCGGTTGACCTCGTGAAAACTGATTTTCCAGTCCGGATGCTCGGCTTGCAAAGCCTTGAGCACGTCGCGCGAACCGTCGGACGAACAGTCGTCTACAAGCACCATCTCCTTGGGAATGCCCATGTCCACCGCCTCGACATGGTTGACCAGATCGCGGATCGTGCGTGCCTCGTTATAGACAGGTATGACAATCGATAGTTTCATCATGTCTCCAGGAAAACCGCAACCTACCCAAACCCGCCCCACGCATCAAGCCCGCATCCGATAATGGCTTGCCCGGGGTGGACTGCGGCCTCCGGACGCGGTCTTCTGTTCTGCGCTTTTTGTGCCTTTTGTGGCAACGCCGAGCTCCCAATCTTCAATCTTCAATCTGCAATCTGCAATCTTCAATTCTTCCCCGCGAATTGCGCCACATTAAATGTTACCGGAGCAGAGGAGGCTGATGAGTGGTTGCGCCATAATAGATGTTACCGAAGCAAAGGGAGCATTTATTTATGGTCAGCCAGTCAAAGCGCGAATATCTCGCACGGATCAAGGATCGTTACCGG
>CAMFEP010000093.1 GCA_945949405.1 Kiritimatiellales bacterium | reverse complement strand
GGGGGGGGGGCGGGCCGTGGCGCCTATTCTTCGATGGTCGTGCCCACTTTGGCGAAGCGCGTTTCTCCTTCGTACTCCAGCTTCACCCCGTATTCGCCGATCGAGATCACTTCCACGTCCTCGATGTTCTCCCCGACCCCGATGACCTGCCCATTGATGATGGCCGCGCCATACACGCCTTTGCCGGAAACGCCGCTGATTTTCAGATAGGGCCAGGCGAGGGCTTGCGGTGTTGGTTCGGTGGTAAAGGGCGTCCTGGCAACGGCCGCCGGCGTGGTGGCGGCGGTGCTCGGGGGGCTCGTATTCGCTGCGGCCTGCGCGGCGTCGTTGGGCGTGGTGGCCGCCGCATCAGCGGGCGCAGTTCCTGCGGTGGCCGCCGATTGTCCTTCCGTGGCCAGCGCCGCAGTTCCGTTGGCCGGGGTTGTCACGGCTTCGTGCGTGACGAGGCGCTGGGACTGTTGCGATTCCTTCCATTGCGCGAAGGCAAAATAGAGCAGACCAAGCCCGCCGCCCGAGAGGAGCAGCACCAGGAGGACGAGCCCGACCACCACGAGGACCGGGCGGCGGCGTTTTTCGACCTCCGGTTGCTGGGCGGCATCGGCGACGGGCGGCGGCGTGGGCGATGCGGCGGCCTGTTGCACCGGCAGCGGTGGCGGTCGATTATTGACCACCGCAGCGATGGGGGATGGGGCGGGCGTCGGGGGTGCGCCAGGCGCCGCGGCCGGGGATGGGGTGGGGGGCGTGGCCGGTGTGCCGGCGGCGCCTTGTTCACGTTGCCTGCGTAGCGCTTCCTGTATGAGACTCATCGTTCACCCTCCAATTGCCGAATCGCCCGTTTCACGCAGCGCACATCGATCACCTTTGTGTTGGCCACATACCCCGCGAGCAAGGCGTGGTCGCACACAGCGTTGGTCAAACGCGGACCGCCCTTGGAATAGCGGTATACTTCCCGCACGCCACCCTCATCGAAAGCGGGGCCATCGGTGGCGCCTGCCACCCACAGTCTGTGGCGTATGTACTCGACCGTTTCCTCCAATGTCAAAGGCGGAATATGATAGCGCACCGTGATGCGCTGGCGCAACTGGCGCAAGTCCGGGCGGTTCAGGCGATCCTTCAATTCCGGCTGCCCGCACAACACGATCTGGATCAGCTTGTGCTGGTCCGTCTCGAGATTGGAGAGCAACCGCACCTGTTCCATCACGGCGGGCGTCAGATCCTGCGCCTCGTCGATCAGCACGGCGACATTCGTACCCTCGCGCGTCTTGTTGAGCAAGAATTCGTTCAGCGTCTCGATGTAGGCCAGGCGGTCGCGTCCCTTGACCACCAAGCCAAAATCGTTGAGGATGGCGCGCATGAGCTGCGTTTCCGTGAGAGAAGGGTTTAGAATCAACGCGGTTTCGACGCCTTCCCCAAGATTCGCCAGCACGGCGCGGCAGAGGGTGGTCTTGCCGGAGCCGACTTCGCCCGTCAACTCGATGAATCCTCGCCGGCCCTGAATGCCATACATCAGGTGGTCATAGGCTTCCTGGTGGTGTTTTGTAAAATACAGGTAGCGGGGATCGGGCGTGATATTGAAGGGAAATTCCTTCAAATTGTAGTAATCAAGATACATGTGTTTAATGATCCATCGGCGCGCCGGGATGCGGAGAAACAAAGGATAGTGCCTGCCCTGAGCACTGGCAAGTGATGAAATCCACGGGACCCACCAGCATGCGCATCACCATCGCAACGGGCTTGCGTTGCGCATGACGCGTCGCCCATCCATTTCGGTGTGCGTGCTGGTGTGTGTGGTTTACGCGATTGCGGCGCTCCTGCTGGCCTGCGAACTGCTGATTCCCGGTCGCAGCCTGTTTCGCTGGGATACGCTGCTGTACACCTGGCCTGTGGCGCTCGAAGCCAGATCGCAATGGCTGGCCGGCCATATTCCATTTTGGTCCTCCTCCGTGTGTTGCGGCACGCCGTTGCTGGCCAACATCAACGCCGGCGTGCTCTATCCGTTGCGCATTCTGATCTGGCTGCTGCCGTTGCGTGTTGGGTACAGCATGTTCCTGATCGCGCATCTGGTGCTTGGCCTGGCGGGCATGCATCTGCTGCTGCGGCGCGGCTTGCGCCTGACGTCCTGCGCCGCCGCCGTGGGAGCGCTGGCCTTTGCCGCCTGCGGGTACGCGCGGGGCATGTGGGACACGCATAACTTTGTGGCGCTGCCCTGGATTCCACTCGGCCTCTTTGCGCTGCTGGCGTGCCGCCACGGTGGCCGCGCGATGGCCTGGGGCACGCTTGGCGCCGCGCTGTGCTGGACGATGATGCTGCTCGGTGGCGATTTTCAGACGGCGGTGATGTGGGTGCCCGTGGCGGGGCTGCTGTGTGTGTTGCATCCGCAGCGCCGCGTGTTGCTGCCGGCGCTGGTGATGACCCTCGCGGTTGGGGCCCTGATCGCCGCGCCGCAATGGGTGCCCGCCGCCCAAGCGAGTTTCGATTCGTATCGCGCGGGTGGCCTTGCCTATGCGGAAGCGGTGGAGCGCTCGCTGCATCCCGCGCGCCTGATGGAGTTATTTGTGCCCAATCTTTTCGGCAGTCACCAGAACTGGCTGGGGAATTCCCTGGCGCTGGCGGGGACGGAACGCGGGTTGCCCTGGGCCGCGTCGGTGCATGTGGGGCGGATCGCGCTCGGGCTGGCCTTGCTGGCTTTGATGCGACGCCTGCGCGCGCCGGTGCGTTGGGCGGCGCTGGTGGTGCTCGGCGGAATGCTCTTGAGCTTTGGCGGATTTCTGCCGGGCTTTCGCTACTGGCTGGCGCTCCCGGTGGTGTGCGATTTCCGCTACCCGGAAAAATTCGTGCTCTGGAGCAGTTTTGGTTTCGCGATCCTCGCGGCATACGGCACGCAGACCTGGCTGGCGCTCCTGCGCGGCGGCTGGTGGCGCCGGGCCGCGCAACTGGGTGGCAGCTGGATCGCGGTGCTCGCCGTGGCCACGGCCGCAGGAATCTGGCTCTTGTCGCAGGTGGTGCAGGATTCCAGCCGGGCCCGGCATGGGGCGATTATGGTCGGCGTTGCTCTGGGCATCTGTGGGTTGGCGACGCTATGGGTTCTGGGGCTGGTGCGGAAAGTATCCTGGCGGCATGCGGGGGTGTTGCTGTTGTTGCTCGTGCTGGGGGATGGCGCTCTGAACTGGTTTCGAGAAACGCCCACCACGGCGCATTTTGATCCACTGGCCGCGCCGCTGGCGGCAACGTTCATCCGCGAATCCGATGCGCCGGATGGGCGGGTGCTGCGTGATCCCGCGATTCGTGGCGCGCCGGCGGAGATGAATCTTGAAGCCCTCTCGATCGATGAGCGCATCGTGTTGCACCTGCGGGGGGTGCTTGATTTCAACAGCGGGAGGCTTTGGGGCCTGCGCACGGCCGGCGGTTTTTCGCCGATTGAATCGGGGTTGATGCGCCACTACCGGCTCACGCATGCGGTGCCGCGGGGCAGGACGGTGCCGGATGCGGCGTTGCTTGCCGACTATTGCAGGGAAACCGGGGTCACCTGGTTGCTTACGACCGGGGCGCGCCAGTTGGAATTGCGGGCCGCGGGGCTCGATACCGTGGCCGCCATGGCGTGGGGGCCCGCAGGGGCGATGACGCTGCTGCGCGTGCGCGGTGCCTCAGAGGCCGAGTGCCAGATGCCCACCCATGCGGCGTTGGGGGTGGCAGGCGATGTCCCGCGGGTGTTGGGCGTGCACCGATTTCGTCCCGGATATTTTAGAGTCGATATTTTGCCGGGGCGGGCCACGACGTTGCTTGTGCGCGAAACGTGGGCGGTGGGGTGGAAGGCTGTGGATCAAACGGGGCGCTTGCTGCCCGTCGCGGCGACTGCGCAAGGGCTGATGCATCTTATGGTGCCGGCAGGCGTGCGCCAGGTCCGGTTGCAATACACAGCGCCGGGCTGGCCGCTGGGCTTGTGGCTGGGGGTTGTTGGTTTGGGCCTGGTGGCATGGCTCGTGGTGCGCGGCGGCGTGCCGGTGCGGCGTGTGGTGGGATCGCCCTGGGGCGCGCTGGTGGTGTCCGTGTTGCTGGCGGTGGGGATGGGCGTGGCGGCGCGCGCGCACTGGTCGTGTACGTTCGACGAGGGGTTTCATGTGTCGCGCGGGCTGGCGCTGCTGCGCACGGGCGACAGCCGCTTCAGTTACTATCACCCGCCGTTGCAAAATCTGCTGAGCGCCTATTTTGCCAACCTGGCGTTTGGTGATCAGATTCGGATTCCGGGTGGCAAGCCTTGGGAGGGGGCGGATATTTGGGGATTTTCCACGCAGCTGGCGGAAGCGAACCGTACGATTTTTCCCGATTTGGTGCGTGCCTCGCGCTGGGGATCCTCGCTGCTGGCGGCGATCGCGATTGGCGTCTGTGTCTGGTGGGCCCATCGACTGCGCGGATTGGCGGCGGCGTGGGTGGTGGGCGTGGGGCTGGCGTTGAATCCCACGCTGCTGGCCCATGGAAATCTGACGACGACGGACATGGGGGTGACCGCGTTCGTTGTTCTCGGCACGGCGCTGTTTTGGCGGGCCGTGACGAGCGGGCCGGGTGCGGCCGGCAGTTTGCGCGGTGCGACGCTGGCGTTTTGCGCGGCGGCGGTGACCAAGCATAGCGGCCTGGTCTGGCTGGGGGGCTATTTGCTGCTCGCGATTCCGCTGTTGGCGTGGGCGTGGCGCTCGGCGCGGCCGCTCCGGCAAATTCCGCTCGGGTGCGTGGCCCTGCTGGTCTTGCTGCTCGCGCTGTACGGGCTGGAGCCGCAAGTCATTCGCGGTGACCCGGCGGGTTGGTGGACGGGACGCGTGTTGCCGGCGGGGCGCTATATTGAAGGGCTGGTGGGGCAGGCGCAACATAGCATGAGCGGACAGCGCGCGTTCTTCCATGGCGAGCGCATGATGCAATGTCCGTGGTGGGTGATGCTCGCGCAACTCGTGCTCAAAAATCCGCCGCTCTGGTGCGCGGCGGCGATTGCTGGAGTGGCGGCGTGGTGTGTGGCCTGGAGGCGACGAGGGGGGGCGAACAGATGCGCACTGATCGCCTTTATTCCCCTCGCGGTGTTTACGGTCTTGTGGCTGGGGGCGAACCGGCTGGCGATCGGGGTGCGTCATGGTTTGCCGCTGATTGTTTTTGGCGTGCTGCTGGCCGGCGTGTGGGCCGCGGGGTTGACGCGCCGCGCGTGGCGCTTGAGCGCGTGCGGGGCGTTGCTGTTGGCGTCGCTCGCGGCGGCCACGGCGTTTCCAAATTTCATCGAATATTATCCGCAATGGGCGGGCGGCGTGCGGGGCGGGCACCGTTGGATGGTGGACAGCAACTATGACTGGGGGCAGAACCTGGAAACGCTGGAGACGCACTGGGCGGACATTCTCGACGCCAATCACGGTGTGCCGCCGCATCTGATGTATGTGGGCTTCCTCGATCCGGTCAGCATCTACGGCATGCCCGTGGCTGATCCCTCGTTGCGCGGTTTCATGGGGCGCACGGGGTACTGGCAGATGGGCGCGGAGGCGCACGGCGCGTGGGTGAAGAGTTTGGGGCAAATGCCGGGCACGACGGTGGCGAGTATTTCCGCGCTGGCGCTCGATCCGTATGGGGCTGAACTTTCCGAATTGCGCAGTGCGCCTGAAATCGGCCGCATCGGCACATGCTTTCGCGTGTCGGCGGGAGGGGCGAAGGGCAGGGCGCCGTGAACCAAGCTTGACGTCGCGCCGGAAATATAGCATCATGATGCCGAAATGAGAACCACAATTGTCATCAATGATGCTGTTTTGCGAGAACTGCGACAGCATGCAGCGGCAACCGGGCGGCCATTGCGCGAGATCGTCGACACCAGCCTTAAGCTGGGCCTGTCGCAGTTATCAACCCCACCGGCCAAGCAGCAATTTCGGGTCAAGCCACATCGGCTCGGGCTGAAACCCGGATTTCGCGGGGTCAGTATGAACCAGCTCTATGACCAGCTTGAAGCGGAACAAAGCGCGCGCTGAACGTATGATTATTCCTGACGCGAACCTGTTGATTTATGCGTATGACGCATCGGCGCCTTTGCATACGCGAGCGCGGGCGTGGTGGGAGGGCATCTTATCGGGGTCGGAACCGGTGGGGATCCCATGGGTCGTGGTGCTCGCATTCGTCCGGTTGATGACCCATCCAAGTTTAAGCGAGAACCCCATGACGGTGGAACAGGCGAAGTCGGCGGTGATGGCTTGGCTGGATGTGGAACATGTCCGCCTGCTAGCGACCACGCCAGCCACGGTGAAGGTGTTCTTCGCGATGGTGGCACAAGCCGGCACGGGCGGCAACCTTTGCACAGACGCCATGATCGCGGCCGTGGCATCCGAGCACGGTGGGTGCGTCTACTCAAACGATGTCGATTTCGCGCGCTTTCCCAATCAGGCCTGGCGCAACCCTTTGGCCTGACCGTCGGATCCACGGTCACGCGGCAATCGCTGCCGCCTTCGCATCCCACCGACACGTCAACGCCCGCTCCGCCAGCCGATCCACCCGTGTCGCCCGTCTCGGCGCAGGGGATCGGTTGCCAGCACCAGAGCTTCGCGGGCGTGGGTGATCGGTCAAGGCGGGGTTGTGACGCGGTGCGGCCAGTCACCGTGCTTCGATCCGGCGTGCATTCGACAGGATAAGTCCTGTCTGGGCAACATCGTATGTGTACGAGGGGCCTCGAAAAAACGCTTGGCGCCTCGAATTGCAGGTCAAAGTTGACAATTAAGCGAAATTGCTGCGATGGTCCGACTATGCCAAATGCGTCGCGCTACCTGCAGCCCGGTTACACGTATCACCTGACACACCGATGCCATGACAGGCGGTTCCTGCTCCGGTTTGCCAAAGACAGGGACGTCTACCGCAAATGGCTCCGCGAGGGGGCGCGCCGCTACCATGTTCCCGTCTATAACTATTGCATCACGTCGAATCACGTCCATGTGATTGCGCATGCCGATGACGCGTCGGCGATTGCCTCGATGATGCAATTGGCTGCGGCGACGCTGGCCAGATGCTGGAATCGGCGGAAGGGGCACGAGGGGTCTGTTTGGGAGCATCCCTACAAGTGCACGAAGGTGCAGGATGGTCGCCACTTGCTCCGCTGCCTGCGTTACGTCTCCCTGAATATGGTGCGCGCCGGGAAGGTGAATCATCCGTCGGAGTGGCGATGGTGTGGGCATGACGAACTGAGCGGTCGACGGTCGCGTTACACCGTGCTCGCGACGGAGCGATTGCTGCACAGTCTGGATTTGGCATCAGTTGAATCTCTGCGGGCTGTTTATGAAGCGGGAATAGAGGACATGCTGAAGAGCCGCGAACTTCGGCGGGTCGGCGCATGGACGGAAGCCCTGGCGGTTGGTGAGCGTGCATTCGTTGAACGCGCAACCATCGGGACGCGCAACCGTAGCCGGTTTGAATACGAAGCGGTTTGTGACGATGACTCCTGGGCGGTACGGGAAGATCGCCCACCTTACGGTCTTGTTTCGGTCACATAAACAGGGCGTAAGCGTCTTTTTTCTGCGCGATTATGATGTATCATGTTGCCTGAAAGTTGGTTACGATGTCGAATGTACTTCTTGCCTTTTGGTTACGATGTCGAATGTACTTCTTGCCTTCGAATGTACTTCTTGCGATGTACTTCTTGCCGGTCAGAGGCACATCCAAGCCTCACCCCATGGTTCGTACCGTGAGAAGACAGACCGTCATGGTGTTTGCTTACGGCAGCCGCACCCCGGTCCGGTAAAACGCCCTGGGCAGGGTGTTCGTGACGGTCAGGGTGAGCGCGGAGGCGGTGCCGGTCTGTTCCGGTGGGATCAGGGTCCACAGTTGCGGCACCTGCAGCAGGTTCGTGTTCAGGTAAACACCGTAGACGCGGCCGGTGGAGGTCGGGTCGATGACCAGCGACATCTGCCCGGCCGGGGCGTTGGTGAGCTGGATCCGCGGGAAGAAGGAGGCGGCGTTGGTCGGCTGGGTGTCGGCGATGTATTCCTCCGCGTCGGTGAAACCGTCGGTGTCCGGGTCGGCGCTGCCGTCGTACTCGTAGGCGCCCATATCCACCGTGCCCAGCGCGATGCGCGGGTTGCCGGCGAGGTCGGTCGCGCCGGGGGCATTCGCATTGTTGCCGCGGTTGATGCAGGGCGAGGCGG
The DNA here is from genome assembly GCA_945949405.1 of Kiritimatiellales bacterium. GTDB lineage: Bacteria > Verrucomicrobiota > Kiritimatiellia > UBA8416 > JAIOPI01 > JAIOPI01. The sequence goes on along the minus strand of CAMFEP010000093.1, from coordinate 309 downwards.
CGGCGAGTTGCAGGTTGGTTGTGGCCAGACTCACAAACATCGGATCGTTGGTGATGTTGCCGGTGCCGCCGGGATCCGGCGTGGTGCAGGTGTAGATGATCGTGCTGTTGAAATAGTTCCCGCCGGGGGAATTGAAATACAAGATGCAGTTGTTCAGCGTGCCGCCGCGCGCGCCGCCGCCTTCGGTCGCCGCCGCGTTACCGGCCAGCGTGCAGTTGTTCAGCGTGCTGACCGCCGCGCCGCCGCCGCGGCTCGCCGAGTTGTCGGTCAGCGTGCAGTTGTTCAGCGTGCCCCCATACGCGCCGCCGC
>CAMFEP010000092.1 GCA_945949405.1 Kiritimatiellales bacterium | reverse complement strand
TGCCGAGCAACAGGGATTCATCGCATTCCTCGCCGGAGCAGTAGACGAGGATCAAGGTGGAGGGATCGAGAAGCGGCGCATACTGCGGATAGAGGGTGGCGAAATCGTCGACGGGAAAGGGGAGGGCGCCGGGGAGATGTCCCGCATCGTAGGAGGCGATGGCGCGGGCGTCGAAGACCAGGTGGGTGCCGGCGGCAAGCAGGTCGCGGGCGCGGGCGAGGTCGATTACTTGCAGGCCGTCGGTTGCGGCCTGGGATTTCACATAATTGGCCCAGTCGCCGATCCAGGGGATGTGGTGGGCGGGGATGAGGTTGGCGGCGGTGCCCAACAGGATACTCACGAGCAGGATGGAGGCCATGGAAGAGGGGCGGGTCATGGGGGATTGCCCGCGCGCGGAGCGCACGGGCCACCTATGTTACGTGGAGATTATTATGCCGGGGGGAGTTCGACGATGGAGAGCCAGAAGGATTCGATGGAGCGGACGACTTCGAGGAAGCGGTCGAGGTTGAGGGGTTTGGTGACGTAGCAGTTCACATGCAGGTCGTAGGCGCGCAGGATGTCGATTTCGGCCTTGGAGGTGGTGAGGATCACGACGGGGATGCGGCGCAGGTTGGGGTCATCCTTGATCTCGGCGAGGACCTCGCGTCCGTCCTTGCGGGGCAGATTGAGGTCGAGGAGGATCAGGTCGGGGCGCGGTTCTTTTTGAAAGGTGCCTTCATGGCGCAGAAAGCGCAGGGCTTCCTCGCCGTCGCGGGCCACGAAGAGTTCGTTGGCGACCTTGTTTTCGCGCAAGGCTTCGCGGGTGAGTTGGACATCCCCGGGATTGTCCTCGACGAGGAGGATGCGGATTGGTCTGGCGCGTGGTTCAGGCATCGTCACGTTTTCCATCTGTCTTCCGGTGGAGCCGGGCCTTCGGGCGGGTCGTTGTGCGCCGCGCGCAACGTGAAGTGGAACGCGGCGCCTGCGCCGGGCGCGGACTCGACCCAAATACGTCCTCCATGACGTTCCACGATTTTCCTGCAAACGGCAAGCCCAATGCCTGTGCCGGGGTATTGGTCCTGGGTGTGCAGGCGGCGGAAGATGACGAAGATGCGCTCGGCGTGCTGGGGATCGATGCCGATGCCATTGTCGCGCACGGTGAGGCACCAGAAGTCCTTCGCGCGCACGGCGGTGACCTGCACGCGCAGGGGCGTGGTGCCGCGGAACTTGATGGCGTTGCCGACCAGGTTCTGGAAGACCTGCAGGAGCTGGGTTTCGTCGCCGCGCACGAGGGGCAGGGGGGCGACATCCAGCGTGCCGCCGGCCTCGCGGATGGCGAGGGCCAGGTTGCCGAGGGCTTCCTGGAGCACCACGTTACAATCGACAGAGCGGTGGGGCTTGGCCTGGGTGCCGAGGCGTGAATAGGCGAGGAGGTCGTTGATCAGGCGCTTCATGCGCTCGGCGCCATCGACGGCATAACGGATGAACGTGTCGGCATCGGCGTCGAGCCGGCCCTGGTAGCGGCGGGCGAGGAGTTGCACATAGCTGCTGACCATGCGCAGGGGTTCCTGCAGGTCGTGGGAGGCGACGTAGGCGAATTGCTCGAGTTCCTGATTGGAGTGCTCGAGGTCGGCGAGGGCGCGGGTGAGTTCTGCGGTGCGCGCGGCGACGCGGTGTTCCAGTTCGCGGTTGGCGATTTCCAATTCCCGGGCGCGTTGGGCGGCGGTCTGGCCGAGGTGCACGGAGAGGGTCACAAGCGCTGAGACCAGGAGGCCGACGACGATGGTGGCCTCCGGCAGGGCGGAGGGCGAGGCGGCGGTGCTGCCGGGTTGGGGCACGACGTAGAGCTGCCAGTTCAGGCGCGAGAGTTCGATGCGTACGGAGGCCACGGTGTTGGCGGTGTCGCGCGCCTTGCGCGGGCCATAGATGCTGCGCTGGCCATCGGCGACGACGATGTCGAAGCCCTGGAGGACGCTGTCCGTGAGTACGGAGTCGAGGAACTCCTGCACGCGAATTACGCTTACGAGCAGGCCGTCGAAGCGGCCTTCGATGAAGATGGGTACCGCGATGAAAAAGCCGTGGGCGCGGTGATTCAGGGAGAAGCCGGGCGAGATGGCGGCGCGCCGGGAATCGCGGGCGGTGATGAGGACGTCGCGCAGGCGCGGATTATCGGCCAGCGCGCGGATGCGGGGCTCGTCCGCGGGAACGGGGATGCCCCAGGAAGGAGTCAGGGCCGCGTCAACCCAGAGTACATCGAAAATGCCGGGTTGGTCGGCGACGAAAGCGGAGGCGTCGGCTTCCCACAGCTCGCGTGGGGTGCCGCCGCTGACTTCCCAGCGGTTGGCCATGCGTTGCAGCGAGTCGGCCTCGGCGCGCATCTGGGAAACGATTTGTGTGCGAAAGGCGATGGCGCTGGTGGCGAGGACATGTTCGAGATGCATGTGATCGAAGAGGGAGAGGGCGCGCCAGACGACGAAGGTGAAGGTGGCGAGGCCCAGCCCGAGCGAGATGGGCAGCCACGAGGCGCGGCGCGCGCGGTTCAGCGGGGAGAGGGAGGCGGCATAGCCCATGGTGCCGAGGCCGAGAAAGAGCAAGCCGGTGGCGAGCAGCGGGGGCAGGCGGGTGGGGTAGCCGATGTCCAGGGCGCGGCCGGCATCGAGGGTGTGGAGGAGCAGTGAGACGAGGGCGAGGGCGAGTACGATCGAGCCGAGGGTGGCGATGGTGGCGGGTTTCCAGCCGCGCGTGACCGGGCGATAGCCGAGGAGCAGGGCCAGACCGCCGAGCGTAAACGAGAGGGCCGTGGGTGGCGTGAGGGTCAGGAGCAGGTGCGCCGCGATGGTGGTTGGCGTGGCGAATTGGGGGTGCAGGTGCGTCAACCCGTGGCGCACGAGGGCGGCGGTGCCCAGGGCGCCGAGCAGGCATCCGGCGACGATGCCCCAGGCGGGTTTGCGGCGGGCGGTGGCGATGAGGCCGACGCCACCCAAGACGAGACCGATGGTGCCGAGGTGCGGGATGGGTTGCCAGAACCAGTCATCGACGTGCCAGGCGGGGAGGGTGGTGATCAGGGCGGCGAGGCCGATGCAGGCCGCGAGGGCGCCGGCGATGCGGGTCAGCATGGTGGCGGCTTGCAGCGATCTGGGGGTATCAGGCATGGGGTGAACTCTAATGGGTCGATTGATTGCCGAGCACATCGCGGATGCGTTGCGCGAGTGCCGCGGCGGTGAAGGGTTTGCTGATGAAAGGCGTTCCGGAGGTGATCATGCCGCGTTGGAGGATGGCCTCGCCGGGGTAGGCGGACATGAAGAGGGCCTTCAAGTCCGGGCGCCCGCCGCGCAGGCCTTCGTATAATTCGGGGCCGGAGAGATCGGGGAGGACGATGTCCGAGACGAGCAGGCTGACGGTGTTCTCGTGGTGGCGCATCAACTGCAGTGCCGCGTGGGCGGTCTGCGCTGTGAGGACCGTGTAGCCGAGGTTTTTCAGGCTGATGCGAAGCATGGTCAGGGTCTCGGGGTCGTCCTCCACGAGCAAGAGAGTTTCCGAGCCGCGGGTGGCCGGGGCGGTGGGCTCTGGCGCGAGGGTGATGGCCTGATTCACGCGAGGCAACACGACCGTCATGGTCGTGCCCTGGCCCGGTTCGCTGTAGACCCAGATGTGGCCATGGTGTTGTTTGACGATGCCGTAGACGGTGGCGAGCCCGAGACCCGTGCCCTGGCCGAAGGGCTTTGTGGTGAAGAAGGGATCGAAGACGTGCTGCACCACCGAGGCGGGCATGCCGATGCCGGTATCGGTGACGGAGAATTGGACATACTCGCCGGAGCGCAGTTCGGGGTGGCGGCTGGCCCAGTCGTCACTGACCGTGACGTTGGCACAGGCGATCATCACGCTGCCGCCGGCGGGCATGGCATCGCGCGCATTGGCGGTGAGGTTTGAGACGACCTGCTCGATTTGGCCGGGGTCGGCCTCGACCTGGCCCAGGTCGGGCGCCAGCGTGATGGTGAGGGTGATGTTGTCGCGCAGGGTGTGGCGCAGTTGCGGTTCGATGGTTTGGACGAGGCTGCCGAGGTCGATGACGCGCAATTGCATGACCTGCTTGCGGCTGTAGGCGAGCAGTTGCTGGGTGAGGCTGGCGGCGCGATCGGCGGCGGTGGCGATGGCAGCGAGATCGCGATGGGTGTCGCTTTCGGGGGGCTGGGAGTCCTGGAGCAGGCGTGCATAGCCCTGGATTACGGTGAGCAGGTTATTGAAGTCGTGGGCGATGCCGCCGGCGAGGCGTCCGACGGCCTCCATGCGCTGGGCTTGCACGAGGCGGGACTGGACGTCGCGCAAGAGGGCTTCGTTCTCCTTGCGTTCCATGGCGTAGCGGATGGCGCGCAGGAGCAGGCGCGCATCCAATTCGCCTTTGGAGAGATAGTCCTGGGCACCCTCGCGCAGGGCGGTGACGGCCATGGATTCATCATTGAGCCCGGTGAGGACGATCACGGGGGTGTGGGGGGCGAGGGCGCAGACCTTGCGCAGCGTGTCGAGGCCCTGGCTGTCCGGCAGGTTCAGGTCCACGAGGACCGCATCGGGGAGGTTGCGGCCCAGGAATTCCAGTCCCGCCTGGAGTGTGATGGCGCGGTGCAGTGTGATGGGCGTGGCGGGCAGGTCCCGCAGGGCCTCGTGGATCAGGCGCGCATCGCCGTCATTATCCTCGATGACCAGCACGCCCAGCGGCGTGGGGGATGTATTCATGGGTGATCTTCGCGTTTCGGCGCGTCGTGTGGAGATGGCGCGGGGTGCGGCAAGCAACCGCAGAATATCGATTATTGATTTTTGAAATTCGAAGGGTTGCCACATCCCTATGTTGCGTGTGGCCTGCCTTGTTCATAGAGTGTAGGCAGTGAATATGAAGAAGTCGAATGCGAAGCGCGTGTGGATTCTGGTGAACCCAAAATCGGGGTTGCGCTGGTCCTTTGACAAGATGCGCAAGGCGGTGGACCGGGTCTGGGAATCGGCGGGGCATGAGGTTTGCTACCAGTTTTGCCAGAGCGTGGATGACGGGATTGCCAAGGCGCGCCAGGCGGTGGAGCGCAGGGTGGACATCATGCTCGTGGCGGGCGGGGACGGGACGGTGAACACGATTGCGCGCACGCTGATCGGCACGGACGTGACGCTGGGGATCGTGCCGGTGGGCAGTGGCAACGGATTTGCGCGGCACTTTGAAATTCCGTTGGTGCCCGAGGAGGCTGTGGCGGTGTTGGCGACGGCGACGGTGAAGGCGATCGACGTGGGGGTGGTGGCGGGGCGCCCGTTCATGGTGACGTGCAGCATGGCGTGGGAGGCGGCGATGGCCAAGAACTTCGCGCGCTCGCCGATCCGGGGTGTGTTGCCGTACGTGTTCGCGGGGGTGCAGGAATTTTTTGAATACACGCCGCAGAATTTTTCGGTGACGCTGGATGGCGGGCGTGAGTTGCATTTTCGCAAGCCGATGCTGTTTACGATTGCCAACCTTTCGCAATGGGGGGGCGGGGCGAAGATTGCGCCGGCGGCACGGGCCGACGATGGGCATCTCGAACTGGTGGTGGCCTTGCGGCAGGACATTGCGACGTTGATCGCCAATGTGGCGCGGCTCTTTGATGGATCGCTGGCGAAGCTACCGCAGGTGAAGACGTATCGGTTCCGCACGCTGGTGGTGAGTCGGGAGCAGGCGGGGCCGATCCAAGTGGACGGTGAGCCGTTGGAGGCGCCGCCGCGCATCGAGGTGAGTGTGCATTCCTCGAAGCTCAAGGTGCTGGTGCCGTAGGGGGTGGGACTGTGGGACTGTGGGACCGTGGGACCGTGGGACTGTGGGACTGTGGGACTGTGGGGGCGGGCGTGGAATTGGCAGGGGTGTGCGTTTGGTGCGAATCTGGAACGCGATTTTGCCTCATCCGCGGCGTTGCTCCGGGCAGGGCATCCTAGACCGCGACCCATACAGGCGACGAGCCCTCTATATACAACGGCGTATGTCCATGCGGGAGGGGCGAGTTACACGAGCCTGATTCCTGCGGCGTCGCGGCGCTCCGCCCTCCCTGCGTGGGCAATGAATTCTGAGGCGTATATCCATGCGGGAGGGGCGAGTTACACGAGCCTGATTCCCGCGGCGTCGCGGCGCTCCGCCCTCCCGCGTGTGCAATGAATTCTGAGGCGTATGTCAATGCGGGAGGGGCGAGTTACATGAGCCTGATTCCTGCGGCGTCGTGGCGCTCCGCCCTCCCGCGTGCGCAATGAATTCTGACGCTGTGTATAGAGCGGTTTAGGAAAAGCGGTCGCCGCGTGATATTCGCCCGACAGAGCGGGGCGGCTACGCAATTTATTAACCCGCTTTACGGGTGGGTGATGCGGAGGCGGTAGAAGCGGGGGCCGGGGGCGGTGGGTTCGGTGATGGTGACGAGGCCGGTGTTGGGGTCGTCGATGAAGGCGCCGGTGGGGCTGGACCAGGGGGCGGGGCCGGGTTTGGTGGCGATGACGGTCCAGATGTTGGGCACGAGGTCGTCGAGGGCCTCGACGGAGAAGGTGACATCCGTGGCCTGAAGATTGCGGGTGAAGGTCAGGCCGTCGGTTGTGGCGGCGAGCAGGCCGATGTTGCCGGGCAGGTTGGGGTCGCCGCCCAGGGCGTACTCGGCGAGGGTTTCCAGGCCGTCCTGATCCAAGTCCACGGCGTCGCCGGCGATGGCGGCGTTATTGGCATTGGTGGAGAAGTGAGCGCGCTTCCAGGTGTCATAGGGGGATTCCACGATGGTCAGCGTGGCATTGGTGAGGGTGCCGGCGCCGAGGCCGGCGAGGGTGAGGGCGAGGGATTTGTTGGTGGAGACCAGGCCGTCGTCGAGGATAGGCACGGGGAAGTTTTTCAGACCGGTCTCGCCGTCGGCCCAAGAGACCGTGCCGGAGCTGCTGATGTAATTCGTGCCAGCGAGGGCGGTGCCATTGGTGGTGGCGTAGACGAGGGTGAAGGCGCCGACGCTGGTGCCGGTGCGGGAGACGGCGATGCTGGCGGAGCCGGCGGATTCATTGACGGCGTAGGCGGGTGACGCGAACTGGATGTTGGCGGTGAAGAAGGGCGGCGGAGCGGAGCTCCAGGCGGGGTAGGCTTCCTGGGCAGCGTTGGTGGTGATCTGGGTCTGGGCGGAACCGTCGAGGTTCATCGTGTAGACTTCCTCGCTGCCGCCGCGGAAAGAGGTGAAGCTGATCTTTTTCCCGTCGGGACTGAAGTAGGGCGTGTTGTCGAAAAAGGCATTGTTGGAGAGGTTGGTCTGGCCGGAGCCGTCAAGGTTCATGATGTAGATCTGGCGGGTGGCGCCGCGCTCGGAGTTGAAGGCGATTTTGGTGCGCTCGGGGTTGACGGTGGGATAGAAGTCGCGTCCCGGGACGAACGTGAGGCGCGTCTGGGCGGACCCGTTGGCATTCATGATGTAGATTTCCTCGCCGCCGTTGTTATCGCGGAACGAGCTGAAGACGATCTTATTTCCGTCATAACTCCAATAGGGAAAATTGTCGCTGGCAACGGCGCCGGTGGTGAGGTTGGTGCGGCCGGTGCCGTCCAGGTTGCTGACCCAGATGGCATAGCCGGCGAGGCCGGGGGCCATGTAGACGACCTTGCTGTTGTCGGGGCTCAAGGCCGCGGCATGGAGGGAGGCGCCGAAGAGATTGGTTTTGGTGACGTTGATGGGGTTCGAGCCGTCGCTATTCATGACCCAGACATCGTTATAGCCGGGCTGATCGCGGTCGGACATGAAGGCGATTTTTGTGCCGTCGTAACTGACGCGCGGGATGACGTCTATGGCGGCGTTCCGGGTGAGATTGGTTGCGCCGGTACCGTCGGGGGCCATGCGGTAGATCTCGTAATTCCCGTCGCGGTTGGTGAGGAAGACGATATAGCCGGTGGATCCGGGGGGGGCGGCGTCCTGTTTCCAATAGCGCAGGAGGGAGCGGAGGGCCTCGGGTTTGTTCGTGGGGCGCGGGTGGCTGGCCTGGTCGGTGGTGTTGAGGCCGTGGCAACTCGTGCAGGTGCGGATTTCGCCGGGTTGGAAGGAGAGCCAGTAGCGATCGCGCACGATGGGGGCGCCGCCGATATCGGTGAGTTGCCAGGACATGGCGCGGCGGGCGGGGACGAGGGAGGCCATTAAGCCGTCGATGCCGAGGCGCACGCTGCCGGCGGGGCCGGAGGGGTTGGGCGGGTTATCCACATTGGGGTCGTGCATGGGCTGGGCGAGGACGCGGCGGCCTGGGGCGGGGGTGATACCGTCGGGTTTGAAGCCGCGCAGGTGATCGGCCTGCATGAGTTGCATATAGAGGACGTTGTAGATGGTGCCGGTGGCGCCGAGGGATTGGAGGCCGGAGGAGGGGATGCGCAGGTTGAAGGGTTGCTGGCGATCGGCGTGGTCGCGTGTGGTCAGGTTGCGGCTGACGACGAGAGCGAGGTTGTTTGAAACCAGGAAGGACTGGAAGGCTGGAATGCTGACGCCTTCTTCGGCGAAGACCTGGGCTTCGATGTCTTCGACGTGG
>CAMFEP010000091.1 GCA_945949405.1 Kiritimatiellales bacterium | reverse complement strand
CCCGCCCCCCTCCGACGAGCTACAAGGCCCATTCTCGGGGGGCGGAAAGCCGGACTGCCGCATCGACAATGACCACCGTGACCGAGTCATAAAAAGAGGACATTTCTATTGAGTTCAAACATAGGACATTTCTAAAGAGCTTTGACACGCCGCCGCCCCATCCTTGTGCACCCGCCCCATGGGCGATATAGTCGCCCGCGGAGCACCCGATGGATTTAAAACACCTGCCCGAACACGCCCGCAACCTGGCCAAGTTGCCCGTCGCCTTCGTGCAAGAAGTGCTGGAGCGCGGCCCCCGTTCCGCCTTGCGCAAAGTCCTGCGCTTCCGCTTTACCGGCCCCTATCGCTACCGCGAGGATTTCAACGACGATGCCGTGCGCGCCGCCATCCAAGCACTGCCTCGGCGCCCCCTGTTCTCCATCCTCATGCCGGTCTATAACGTCTCGCCGCGCTGGCTGCACAAAGCCGTGGCCTCTGTGCAAGCCCAACTCTACCCCGATTGGGAACTCTGCGTGGTGGACGACGCCTCCCCCAGCGCCGAAACCCGTGCCGCCGTCGCTGCCCTGCAAAACCCCGCCAACGATCCGCGCATCCGCACCGTGCAGTTGCCCAAAAACCTGGGCATCGCCGGCGCCTCCAACCACGCCCTGGGCATGGCGCACGGCGGGTTCGTAACCCTCCTCGACCACGACGACGAACTCACCCGCGACGCGCTCTATGAAACAGCCCGCGCGATCAACTTGCACGAACCCGATTTACTCTACTCCGACGAAGATATCATCAACACCCGCGGCCGCGCCCGCGATGGCCACCTCAAGCCCGATTATTCCCCGGACCTGCTGCTGGCGCACAATTACATCACGCATCTGTTCGTGATGCGCCGCGACCTCGTGCAACGCACGGGCGGTTTTCGCGATGCGTTCAACGGTGCCCAGGATTACGACCTGGCTCTGCGCCTCGTGGAGCAGGCGCGCCGCATCTGCCATGTGCGCAAGGTGCTCTACCACTGGCGCAGCCTCCCGACCTCCACCAGCCGCAACGCCAGCGCCAAACCCTACGCTGCGGACGCCGGCTTGCGCGCGCTGTCCGAGGCCTTGCAACGCCGCGGCATCGAGGCCGCCGTGGAACACGCCAACCTCCCCCACTATTACCGCGTGCGCCGGCGCCTCACGCAACGCCCACGCATCAGCATCATCATCCCCTTCCGCGACCACGCCGCCCTGCTGGACCGCTGCGTACACGCCATCCTTTCCAAATCCACCTACACCGATTTTGAAATCCTCGCCATGGACAACGACAGCGCCGAGCCCGCCACACGCGCAACACTCACAGCGCTTTGCGCGCTGGATGCGCGCGTGCGCGTGGTGCCCGCGCCGGGCCCGTTCAATTACTCGCGCATCAACAACGCCGCCGTGCGCGCTGCGCAGGGGGAGCACATCGTGCTGATGAACAACGACATTGCCGTCATCACCCCCGATTGGATCGAGACCCTGCTCGAGCATTCCCAGCGCCCGGAGGTGGGCGCCGTCGGCGCCCGGTTGCTGTATGCCAACGGCCGGATTCAACACGCCGGCATCATCATCGGCATCGCCGGCTTCGCGGGGCACGCCCACCGCCATCTCGACCGCGCCCAGAACGGCTACATGAATCGCCTCCGGACGGCACACAATATCAGCGCCGTGACGGGCGCCCTGCTCATGGTGAAGCGCGCGTTATATATGGCAGTCGGCGGACTGGAGGAAGAGCACCTGGGCACGGCCCTGAACGATGTGGATTTCTGCCTGCGCCTGCGCGAACGCGGCCTGCTGAATATCTTCACACCCTGCTGCGAGGCCTTCCACTATGAATCGGTGTCGCGCGGGTACGAAAACACACCGGAAAAACGCGAACGCTTCGCCCGCGAGGTCGCCTGGTTCCGCGAGCGCCACCGCGCGACCCTGGAACAGGGCGATCCCTACTACAATCCGGGACTCTCCCTCGTGCGCGAGGATTTCGCCCCGCGCCTGGACCGCCCCGTGGGTGCAACCTGCGGCGTCACGAACCTGTAGCCGCGGCGCTCTGTCGCCGCGCCTTCACATCCCCAGATTCTCGAACACGTACAGCCCCTCTTTGCCAGGCGCCACGATGTCCCGCCGCCCCGTGCCGCGCAAATCGGCCACGGCAAAGTGAATGCCGCAACCCTTGCCCTGCCCGATGGGCCCGAAATCGATGATCTGCTTGGAGAATGACTCGCCGTCCCACTTGAAATAGTACAGCCCCATGTCGTCCCACTCGCCGGGATCGTTCCCGCAATGCGCGCGGTGGCGCTTGCCCGTGACAAGTTCACAGTTGCCATCGCCGTCGATGTCCACCCACTGCATGTCGTGATACTGCGCATTGTGGGGATCGATCGCATGCTTGATCCATGTGCGCGCGCCGCCAGCCCCGCGGCGCTGCTCATACCAGTCCAGCCCGTAGCCGTGCGGCTGGCCGTTGATGATGTCGTTGACCCCGTCCCCATTCACGTCCACCACAAGCATCGGCACGCTGCCGCGCTTCACATCGAACTCCGGGTGCCAGATCCATTCCCCCTTCCACGGGTCCGCGGGCGCTTCGAGCCAGCCCTTGACGAACACCAGATCCATGCGCCCGTTGCCCGCAATGTCGCCGCAGCCAAGCCCGTGCTGCTGGCTCTGCCCTTCCGGAAATGTATACACCGTGTGCCGCGCGAATTTCCCCGTGCCCTTGCCCCTCGCATCCGTGATCAGTTTGAAAACATCCACCTCGCGCGTGCCCGGCGTGTTCGGCACGAACTCTGGCACCCCGTCGCCATCGAGGTCCCAGGCGCGCGTGGTTTCCACATTGCCGGTTTCTCCGATGATATGCTCGGGCCAGGGCTTGGTCGGATCCGCCGGGTTTTCGCGCCAGCGCAAATTCTTGCCCCACCACCCGCCCGTGACGTAATCAAGCCGCCCGTCGCCGTTGATGTCGTAATGAATCGTCGAGAAATCGTCGAAGTATTCGCCCACCGCACGCACCTCGCCAATGAAGTATTTCTTCCGGAAGTCCGGCCCCTTGTACCAGAACGCGCCCGAAACAATGTCCAGCACCCCGTCGCCGTCCACGTCGAATACGCCGGCCGACTCAAATGTTTCGTCGGAAATCCAGACCTTGCGCCACTTCAGAGGCATACGCGATTCTCCTTGGGTTTGGCCGATCGTGACACAAGCCGCCCCCGCCCCGCAACGGCTTTTCGGGATGGACCCTCCTGCGAATTGAACAGTGCAAACTGGAGCCGGCGGTCCCCGCCGGTTCTGGCATTGGATGCACCGCAGGGATCGCTGGCTCCAAAACTCCAACTGTTCGTTGATAGTCCAACATGTCGGGGGGCTATTGCAAATATCCCCTCCTTTTTAGTATCTTTCCCGCTCGCTGGCCGTGAGACGCCGCGCAATGGGAATATCTGATGAAGCTGGGAATATTTTTCGGTCTGGTGGTGCTGTGCGGCATCGTCGCCTCGGCCCACGCGGGGGCGCCCCGCGCCCGCTACGATTTTGACGGCGACAACAAGGACGACATCGCCACCTATGACCGCCCCACCGGCACTTGGCATATCCTGCAAAGCAGCACCCGCGTCACGCGCACCCAGCAATGGGGCGATGACCGCTCCACCCCGGTCCCCGGCGATTACGACGGCGATGGCACAACCGACATCGCCACCTTCAACAAGATCACCGGCTCCTGGCGCATCCTCCAGAGCGCCAGCGGCACCACGCGCACCCAGCTCTGGGGTGATCCGGACAGCGTTCCCGTGCCCGGCGACTACGATGGCGACGGAAAAACCGACATCGCCATCTTCTACCGCACCTCCGCCGAATGGCTGATCAAGCAGAGTTCCGACAACGCCACGCGCTCGGTCGTCTACGGCTGGGGCTCGGCACGCCCCGTGCCCGCGGACTACGACGGCGACGGCAAAACCGATTTCGCGACCTACCTCCCCGGCCTGCTGAATTGGCAGATTCTGCAAAGCAGCAACAACCAGTCACGCCAGGTCCGCTTCGGCGGCAACGGCGCCCGCCCGGCTGTCGGCTACTTCGACGCGGACAACAAAGCCGACCTCGCCACCTACACCGCCGAAACCGGCACCTGGCAGATCCAGGACAGCACCACGGGCAAAACCCGCAAGGTGAAACTCGGCAAACAAAAAGCCAACTCGATGCCCGCCGACTATGATGGCGATGGCCGCACAGACATGGCCGTCTATACCCCCAACACCGGCCGCTGGAAAATATCACAAACGCAAAACGGCCTGATGCGCAGGGAAACCTTCGGCGCGGAATCCCGGCGCGGCGTGCCCGGCTACCACAACGGCGCCATCGAAAACCAGCGCATCCACAGCCACGGCGACAGCATCACCTACGGATCGAGCAGCTCATCGGACAGCCCGGCCACGGGTTATCCCATCCGCCTCGAACAATCGCTGGAAGGCGGATACGGCGGCGATTTCATCTCCTTGAATTACGGCATTCCCGGTGAAACCACCGGCGATGGCGTGGCGCGCCTGCCCGGCGATTTGAATCGATCAGACGCGGATGTGCTCCTGATCATGGAGGGCACCAATGACCAGTTCTTTTCCGTGCCCTTCGATGAAATCGAAAACAACCTGCGCCAGATGGTGCAGACCGGGCTCGCGCGCGGCAAGTTCGTGGTCATCGCCACGATCCCCCCCTGTGTCCCCAACGGCCGGCGCTCGGCACAGCACCAGCGCACCGTGCAATTCAACCCGCGCATCTATGACATCGCCGCCGATTATCACATCCCGGTCGCGCAGGTCTTCGAATTCATCACCGCCGTGCCCAACTGGCCCACGCTCTTGATGGATCCCGTCACCGAAAACCACCCGAATGACCTGGGCTATTCCTATGTTCGCGCCGCCTTCGAAGCCGCCGTCAGCCCCGCCCTGGTCGACGGCAGCCTGTATTGATCGGTCGCTGTTCTCGGTTCTCGCCGAGGTGGTCCGGGGCCTCCGGCTTGCCCGCCGTAGCCTTGGCGTAGGCGGGACCCGGACGCCGCTTCCTCACCGCTTCCCCGCATTAACCACATCCGGCGTCGGCAACGTGCGCTCCGGCGTCCCCGCGAGGATCCGGTCGATGACCTCCACGCCTTGCATAAAGCTGTGGTCCATGTTGCTGACCTCGTATTTCCAGCCACCAAACCGCCCCCGGCTGAAAATCTGGAAGGCCTCCAGTGAGGGCAACACCTCCCCGAGAATGCGATCGCGCCCGGGCGTGGGAATCGGATACCCGTAGGCCGCGTCGAACAGATGCGTGTGCGTGTCCTCCGGCACCTGCGCCAAAAATCCGCCCCGCACCAGCCCGGCGAACGTCGCCGCGCGCAAGTCCGCCGGCGATCGCGTCTCGCCCGCCGGCACGGAAATCTCGCAAAGCAGCGAGCAGTACCGGGCATTGTCCGGCGTATGCGCCGGCGAAAACATGGAGAAGGGCGTCAGCCTGTAAAAATTGCTTTCCGCTCCCGCACAGTAGATCCAGGTCTTGTCCCGCAATGCCTCGGGGATCGGATGGTCCAGCGCCACGCCCATCACATACACGCGCGTATGCCGTAGCTGGGCCGCGCGTTGCGCCACCGCGTCCAGCCCGGTGAGCCGCGCCAGGATCGGCAGCGGCATCGTGGATATCAGATGCTCGTATCGTTCGCTCCCGCCATCGGCAAAACGGATCGCCTTCGCGCGTGGATCGATGCCCACCACCTCGCGCTGCAGCTGCACCGCGCCCGCGGGCAGGCGCGCCGCCACGGCTTTCCAAATCGCGCCCGTGCCTCCCTCCTTCGGAAATTGAAACGTCGCGTTCGGCCCCCACGTCACGTCGTCACGCTGCTCTTCGATATGGCGCAGCACGCGCGCCGTGTCCACCGTCGGCACACGGTCGCCAATCCATTGCCAGGACATCTCGCCCGCCGGCACGGTCCACTGCTTGCGGTTGTAGGGCAGCATGAAGTGCTCGGCGATCCCGCGACCGAACCCGCGCTCGATCCATTCACGAAAATTAGTCGGCGGGCTCTCCAACACCGGCCGCCGGTCTTTTTCGCGCAACCCCGCGACGCACGCCGCCCGAATGTCCGGCGGCAGGTGGCGCAAATTGTACTGCAACGGGTACGGCACATCGACGCCATGCAGCCGCACCCAGGCGCGGCGCTCCAGCGTGTAGTACCCATCCGGCAACGCCGCCGTCAGCATGCGGTCAAATGCGTGATAATGCGAGTGCGCCACATGCACCGCGCAATCCCACGTGAACCCCCGTCCGTCGCGCACCGAAGCCGCCAGTCCGCCAACCTGCGTCTCGCGCTCGTACACCCGGAAATCGCCAACCCCCAATTCCGCCAGCCGATGCGCCGCCCCCAACCCCGTCGGCCCGGAACCGATGATGCAGAATTTCATGAAAACTTTTCGCTTGCCCCTGCACCCCCGGGAGGGGCGGCCGCCTGGCCGCCCTGTCGATTCTTGCACAAGGCGTAATCACCTTAATTTCCCCGCCCTTGATCGTCCAGACGTAAGCCGTTAGCATCCTCCCATGCAAAACCACCAATTCTCCTCCGCGCAAGTCCAACGCTTCCACGAGGACGGCTACGTCTTCGTCCCCAACCTCTTCCCAAAAGACATGATTGATCTGCTCCTCGCTGTCGCCCGCGCGGACCGCGCCATCGAAAACGCCGGCGTCATGAACGACGCCAGCGGCCGCGCCAGCAAAATTTTCATCCGCAGCGAACTTGAGGATGACATCTATAGCGCCTTCACCCACTCGCCGCGCATCCTCGATCCCGTGGAGCAATGCCTCGGCGGCGAAGTCTGCCAGTTGCACCACAAGATGATGCTCAAGGAGCCGCGCGTCGGCGGCGCCTGGGAATGGCATCAGGATTACGGCTATTGGTACAACGACACGATTCTCTTTCCCGACCTCGCGAGTTGCATGATCGCCGTGGACCGCGCCACCAAGGACAACGGGTGCCTGCAGGTGCTCAAGGGCTCGCATCGCATGGGCCGCATCAACCACGGAAAATTCGGCAACCAGACCGGCGCCGACCCCGAACGCGTGGCCCTCGCCCAACAACGCCTCGAACTCGTCTTTTGCGAAATGGAGCCCGGCACCGCCGTCTTTTTCCACAGCAACACACTCCACCGCTCGGACGCCAACGTCAGCGAATTTTCGCGCTGGTCCCTGATCTGCTGCTACAACCGCCTCGATAACCCCGCCGTCATTCAACGCACCCACGCAAAACCCAGCCGCCTCGACCGCTGGAGCGACGACCAAATCCGCGCCGCCGGCCAAAAACAACTCGCGGCCATGCAGAGTGTGTAGCAAACATGCCCCGCTTCCTCGTCATCAACGACCTCCACGCCCAATGGAACGGCACCATCGCGGCACATCCGGGATATCCTGGCGCCACCATCCGCGCGGATTGGCTGCTGGACGAACTGGCGCGCCCCGGCGCCTTCGGCGGGCTGGACTTTGTGCTTTCCGCCGGCGACTTGATCCACGGCGAAAGCCTCGACGCCATCGCATCGCAAATCGCGGCCCTGGGAAAACGCCTCACCGCCCTGCCGCTGCTCATCCACCCCGGCGTCGGCAACCACGAAATCCAGCAAGCCGAAGGCGACCCCGCTTACGAGGCCCCCTACCGCAAGGCCTTCGGCGACCGTCTGGATTATCTCCTACCCGCCGGTCCCGTGGACCTCGTCGTACTCTGCAACGCCGGCTGCTTTCACGTCACCCGCGAACGCCGCGAAGCCCGCTACCGTTTCCTGCGCAATGCATTACGTATTACGCCAACCCGCCCAAAGATCCTCGTCTGCCACGTGCCCCTGATCCCCCTGCGCGACCCCGATGTTCTCCGCGAAAGCTTTGGCTTCATCTCCTATTATTGCCTGGATTCCGAATTGCTCGACCTGCTCGATGAGCATGGCCAGAGCGTCCGCCTCGTGATCTCCGGCCACCTGCACCTGACCGGCATGGTCGAACGTCGTGGGGTGCGGCATCTCGCCACTGCCGGCACGGCCTCGTTCCCCCACGACATCCTGCTCGTCGATATCGAGCCAAACCAGATCGCGGTGGAGGTGATGTCCCTCCCCGCTGCGTTGCACGCCCCCTCCTCCACCATCCACGGCCGCCCCCGCTACACCCACGATTTCACCGACCCCAACCACCCCGACCACGCCACCTACCTCCGCGGCACCCCCGCCGAGCGCCGCTTTTCCATACCACTTTAACGTTCGTAGTAACGCCGTAAGGCGTGTCTGGTCTTGTCCCCTTCCCCTGCTCGCCTAGCCCGGATGTTGCACGAGTACTCGTGCAACATCCGCCCGTAGGGCTTCGACGCGCCCCTGAAGACGGGGGCTTGCTCAGGGTTAGCCTTTCGGCGCGTCGAAGGGTTAACCTTGAGCAAGCTGCGTAGCAGCGCGCCGAAACCTTGGCGGCAGAAGCATCTGCCGCCAAGGCGCTTGTTGCATGAGCGTCGAAACGCTCGTGCAACAAGCGGGCT
>CAMFEP010000090.1 GCA_945949405.1 Kiritimatiellales bacterium | reverse complement strand
GACATCTTGTCCTGCTTCATGAGGATGTCGTCCGGGAGCCAGTCCGCATATTGCAACCCCAGCACCGCGTTCAGATAATCGCCGTCCGCCGCCGATGCAGACTCCGCGCCATTCCCTGCCTGGTGTGCGCGCAAGGCCGGCGCATAGAGCCCGGTCTTGTCGGCATCATCAAAGAGCGAAATCAGGAAACGATACTCCTGCTCCGGCTGGCGTTGCGGCACCAGTTTCAAATAGTCCAACAACTTGGTTTTCCCGCGCGGCCCGAGGGCTGCCGGATAATCGAAGGCCAGGTTCAGCAGCGAGGCCGGCATCATGCCCGCCAGCGGCCCGACGATCCCACGTTGCACCGCCGCGGGCACATAGCGGCGATAGCTTTCCGCGGCCATCAGGACCCGGTGCGGAAAGTAGCCCGCCAGAATTTCATCCGATCCCTCACCGGACAAGATCACTTTCACATGCCGGCGCGCAAGTTGCGACAGCAGGAACATGGGAATGACGATCGCGTCTCCAATCGGCTCATCTAGGTTCCAGACGAGTTGAGGCAGCAACCCCATGTGCTCCGGCTGGCAGACCACTTCGTGATGGTCGCACCCGTGCTGGCGCGCGACCTCGCGGGCCGCCGGCAATTCATCCCCGGCCCAATCGAATCCCACGGAAAAGGTCTGCACGGGGTGGTTCGTCAGGTGACTCATCGCGCCGACAATGGCGCTCGAATCCAGCCCTCCGCTCAAGAAGGCACCGACCGGCACATCGCTGATCATGCGCAGCCGCACCGACTCCTCGAAAAGCTCGGTAAATCGGTCGTCGCAGGCGGTTTGTGACGTCAGGGCCGCGCCCTGCGGTTCCGGGCTCCAGTAGCGCCGCAGGGTGAGTTGGCCATTGGCCCAGGTGCCCACATGCGCGGCGGGAAATTTCCAGATGCCGGCAAAGAGCGTGCCCGGCCCCGGCACGTAGCGCAGGCTCAAATACGCGTCGATGGCCGGCAGCGAAGGCTCGCGCGGCACGTCGTCCGATTCCAGGATGCATTTGATTTCCGAGGCGAAGATCAAACGGCCGTTGCGTTCCCAATAGTAGAGCGGTTTGACCCCCAGCCGATCGCGCGCCATGAACAGCGTCCCTCGCCGGCGGTCGAGTATGGCAAAGGTGAACATCCCGCGCAGGTGGTCAACACAGTCCGCCCCATATTCCTCATAGGCATGCAGGATGGTCTCCGTGTCCGAATGCGTGCGGAAGATGTGCCCCTTCCGCTCGAGAGGCCCGCGCAGATCGGCGTAGTTGTAAATTTCGCCGTTGAAGACAATCTCGAGATTGCCGTCTTCGTTGGCGATGGGCTGGTGCCCGCCCGCGAGATCGATGATGCTCAAGCGGCGCATGCCGAGCCCCAGCGTACCGGCCTCCACGAAGCCGTCATCGTCCGGCCCGCGGTGGGTCATCACGCCGGTCATACGCCGCAGGAGTCCCGGCGCCTCACCCCCCGCATATCCACAGATACCACACATAGATGTCAGCCACCCGGCGCCGGCGCGGCCTTCCATTCGCCTTCCAGGCGGACGAATCCGGAACCCGTGGTCTTGATCAGATCATCCGGCGCGGGGGCCACCCGGAAGTGGCAGATATCGTCGGAGCCGGCCAGCTTCTGGATGACGTCGGCATGGTTGATCCGGCCGGCGACGGAGTAATTGCCGGGCGCAAGCGGGAGGCGGTCCATCGTCCAGTCGACATCATGCAAGCCGGGGCGGAACTCGCCGCGCACCTGGGCGCGTGCATAGGCCACGCGCAGTTTCTCGGGAAGGGACTGAAACGTGACGGAAATCCAGGGATCGGTCATCGTTTTGAGCACGCGCAGGCGGGTGCGAATGCGCACGCCCCGCCCGACCATGACCGCATCTCCGCCGGCGCCCTCCGCGTCCGTGACCGTTGCCGCCTCATAGCGCACGATCCCGCACTCATGGATATGCACGATGCCCGGCGTTTGCTCGCCGCCGGGGTGCGTCAGGACATGCTCGTCCGTCCGGCGGTAATACTCGGCCACGGCCTCGCCCGCCGTGCCGTCGACCGCGACCCGACCGGCGTCAAGGAGGATGCCCCGCTGGCAGACCAGTTCTACCTGCTGCATGCTGTGGGAGACAAAGAGGATCGTGCGCTCTTTGTTCAAGAGGGTCTTCAGACGCTCGATGCACTTGTTGCGGAAGGCTAGATCGCCGACGGCCAGCACTTCATCGATAAGCAGGATATCGGGGTCGATGTTGATCGCCACGGCAAAGCCCAGGCGCACCTTCATGCCCGAGGAGTAGGAGGCGACGGGCGCCTCGATGAACTCCGCCAGTTCGGCAAAGTTCACGATATCGTCGAAGCGGCTGGCAATGATCTTGTGCGGAATCCCCAGAATGCTGGCATTCAGATAGACGTTTTCCCGGCCGCTCAGGTGGGGATGAAACCCGGCGCCCAGGGCGATCAGGGCCCCGATCTTGCCGCGCACACAGACCTCGCCGCCATCGGGCGGGAAAATGCCATGGATGATGCGAAACAGCGTGGACTTGCCCGAGCCATTCACCCCGATCAACCCCACGGAATCGCCCCGGCGCACGTCGAAACTGACATCCTCCAGCGCCCAGAACTCGTCCTTGCGCAGGTGCATCGGGTTCTGGCGAATGCCCGCAAGGTTGCTGGCCAGATCCCGCACCCCGTACCCCATGCTGCGCTTCAGATCGCGGCAGAATTTTTTGGAAATACTCCTTACGGACAGGACCACGTCGGTGGGCAAGTCGTGGGATGTGGGATGTGGGATGTGGGGCATGGGATTTCGGCGATTTGCGGGTTATTCGTCGCGTGGGCCGGTACGGTGTTGGCGCTCTACGGCTTGGATGAATCGATTCAACTTGCCGCCCAGAACATTCGCAGCTTCACCAAGAGCTTCTGCATCCTCACGTTGATTCGTATGCAGATCCCGAATGTATTCAAGCCACTCGATGGATTCTTCCAGGGATGCGTGCGCAAAGATCAAAAACCGAACATATTCGGCCTTGTAGCGCCGCCGGCAATAACCTTCAACGATATTGGCTGAGCAGGATTTTGACGCACGCCGTAATTGACTACCGATTTCATACTGTTCGCACTTGGGCAGGCTCAACGTCAGCTTGTGGCATTCGATCCCGAAGGGATGGGCGAGCTTGTACACGTCCAAATCACGATAGCTGCTCATCCCACCCCCACCTCACATCCCATGCCCCACATCTCACATCGCCCTGCCCACATCCCACTTCCCACACCCCACATCGCCTCACAACATCCTCTCCACCAACTTGTGCTCGCTCACATAGAAGAGCCGCAGGCTGATGACAAAAAACAGGAACGCCACGCCTGCGCAGGCGAAATAGACGCCGACGGCATCGTTGTACAGGCGGCCGTGGATCAACACCTCACGGCAGGAACACACCAGGTAGGTCAGCGGATTGTACTCGTTGATGGTGCGCAGAATCTGGCTGGGCGGATTGGTGTCGGAATAGAGCAAGGGAGTGGTCCACATCAACAGGCTCATGATAATCGTGATGATGCGATCGAGGTCATAGGCGACGATGCGAATCATGGCGACGAGCAACCCCATGGCGGCCCCCAGAAAAAAGAGCGGCAGGAGGGTCAGGGGAAACAGCAGGCTGCCCCAACCGGGATATACACCCGAGACCAGCATCACGACGATGGTGGTGACAAACGAAAGCGAGAAATTGACGAGTCCGGCCAGGATCTGCTTGATGAACAACGCTTCATGCGGATAGTTCACCTGCATCACCAGGGCCGTCCCCTGCCCCAGCGTCGTGGCCCCGCCGGTATAGAATCCATTAAACACGCTCCAACAGGAGCGCCCGACCACCAGATAGACCGCCAGCGGGATCGTGATGTCCCCGGGGTTGTAGACGTTGACCTTCGCGGCGAAGAGCCAGGGAACCACCGCCATGATCGGCCCCGCCAGGATCCAGAGCGCCCCGATGTACGATTTTTTGTACTGCGCGGTCAGGTCGCGCCACATCAGTTGGCGGATCAGTTCCCGCGCGCCCCAAACATTGCGCCCCATGAGCACCAGCGTCTGGATAAAGCTCAAATCGTGCCGCATGTTGGCGCGGTAGATCGTCAGCGGCTCCGCCGCTGACGATCGTGTGTCGGCGTGTGGACGTGTCGGTGTATCGGTGTCAGACTGCATCAGTTTCCCATTCAAAGGTTATCGGGCATAACCACACCGATACTCCGACACCCCTATACCCCGAGACGTTCCTCACAAGATACACCACTTATCGGCATCCGTGATCATCCTGATCAGCTGGGCGAGGATATGTTCATAGCGGTGATCAAAATCATCGAATGTTTCCTTCGGCATGTATTGCAGTTTCATCGCGACATCCAGCCAGCTTTGCATTTCGGCGGCTTCGGTCTCGGAGTCGCTCAACTTGGAGACAAACGCAGCCTTGTACCGTCGCTTGCGCCAAGCCTCGGAAATATTTGAGCAAACCGACCTCGATGCCCTACGCATTTGATTCGCAAGCACATAACGTTCGGAATCCGGCAGCGACTCACAAAACTTGTGCACATCCGCCGCAAGTTGAAGCGCGTTCTGGTACGCATCCAAATCGCGAAAGCTTTTCGCAAACCGGCTTCCTTTGTTTTGCTCGCCTTCCGCCACACCGACACTCCGTTACACCGATACTCCGACACAGCCTATTTTAACAGCATCCTGACAATCCTCGAGCCCCACACCTTCTGCGCCTTGGCGTGGAAATCGCGAAGGTGCTGGAGGCGGTCGGCCACGAAATCGCGCTCGGCGGCCCCGGGACCGGCACCGCCGTTGATTTCGGCTTTCAACTCGTCCAGCAAGGCGGTGGCGGTGGAGAGCTTCGTGCCCACCATGTCGCGCAGGACATTGCGCACGATTTCACCCAACCAGTCGTTGGCTTCGTAGTAGTCCTTGCGGTCGCCGCGCACCCAGATTTTGCGCACGGCGTTCCATTGCTCAAGCTGGCGCACGCCCATGCTCGCGCTGCCCTTGCTGATTCCCAGCGCGTTCTCCAGATCGGCCAGGCTGCGCGGCTTCGGGCTCAAATAGAGGTAGGCATAGATCTGGCCCAGTACCCGGCCGATGCCCAGCGATTGCGCCGTGTTGCCGGCGTCCTCGACAAAGCGGCGCACCACCGTCGGGAGCTCGTGTGAAGCGGGGGTCATGGGGTGATGGTCATCGGTCAATGGTCAATGGTCAGTTGGAAAGGGAAGCGACAGAACGGTGGCGCGTCTCGGCGAGGCTGCAACCGCGCGGAGATCGATCTCCATTCCCAATGACAAATGCCCAATGACATTGCCTGCCGGGCGCGCTCCGCGCCTGTGCATTATGCAGGCGGAACGTTCAATACATCTTGAATGTACCGTATTCGGCGTGGGATGCAAGCCGTTTTAGACCTGCGCCGCGCCCCGCTGCTCCCGCAGCTTCGCCGTCCAACTTGCCACGGGGCGGCTCACGCACAGGTAGTGGCGCTGCTCGTCTGTCATCCGCGCCGGGTCGATGTACCAATCCACATGCTTGAGCCGGTAGGGCCGGGCTAGGCGCATCGCCGGATCGATCTTGGTCACATCCGCCCCCTGGCGATACATGCCAAAGGTCGTGTCCACCCATGCCACAAAACCATCCGGCCCCACCGCTTCGGCCTGTGGCGGCCAATAGCGCGATTCCCAGGCCAAAACCTTGTCGCGCAACGGGTAATGCGCCGGGATGTCGCAAATCTCCAGCGAGGCCCCGACGTGCGTGAATTGTGGATGTTTATCCAACAGCGCATCCATGCGTTGCAGCATGTCCGGCGGCGTGTCCGGGTAGGGCACCAGGTCCGCATCCGTCACCACGTAGCGGCGAAAGCCCCCCAGCTCCTTGACCACATCCTCAATGCCATACAGTCGCGAATTGAAACCGAGCCGCACCACCTGCACGTTCGGGCTTTTGCGCAAGGACCGGTAATAAGCCCGCAGCGGTGGGTAGGTGGATGCGTTATCCAGAATAATGATCGATTTTTCGCCGTCAAGGCCCCGAATCCACTCGATTAGCGCACACAGCGAGTCAAATCGGTTGAAGTTGTTGATCACGATCGGGATCGATGCCGGAATCAGCCGGCGCGCATCGAGCATGCGGTGCAGCGTGGTGAGATTGACCCAGGACCAGAAGGGTCGGCGGTATCGCACATTCATCAACAGGCGCAACACATATTTGCGCACGTCCCACAGCAGGAGATAGAGCCGCCAGGGCATGCGGAGTTTGAGGATGGCTTTCATTGGATGATTGGTTTTATTTGTGATTGGGATCACATATTAATTCTGCTCAAAGCAACGAATCATCCAATGACACCAATCAACAAATCCACCCCCCTACTTCCGCTCCGGCTGCTCCCCCGCCCACCCCTGCAACTCGCCATGAATGAACCCATGCGCCCCCAGTACGGCATCCGCCACCGCCGCTTCGCGCTCGGGCTCGACGGTGGTTTCGGTGGTCGTCGCCACCAGCGTGAGCAGTTCGTCGCTGGCCCAGGCCGGCTGGCGCAGGCCCAAAAACGTCAGCAGGTCGGCGCGTGACGCGTTCCACTTGGCGCGCAAAAAGAGCCGGCCGTTGGCGATCGGGTGCCGCAGGCTGCGCCACGTCAGCCCTTGCGGAAACCAGCCGGGATTGTCCGGCACGTCCACGCGCGGAAACGGCATGGCGCGGGTGTCCACGTCGGTCTCGGAAAAATCGCCGGCGCGCAGCATGGACGTGGCCCAGAGCGAGACGCGTGCCGCGCTTGATTCAAGCCGCCAGAGCTGCACGCGGCGGGTGGCGCCGTCCGCCCCGCGCAAATGCGGCAAGGCCTGCGCCAGAGCGCGCGCGGCAGCGATTGGCGGTGCCGCGTCCGCGCGCGTATCCAGCAGGGACGCAACCGTCTCGCCCTTGATGCGCATGCAATCCACCATGTTGTAGCCATGCACGAGCCGTACCAGCACCGGTGCCCCACTGCTGTTGCCGCCGCGGGGGCGCACCAGCATGGCGATGATGTTCGGCTCCACCGGGTCCGGATTCACGGGCAGGCGCTCCACGCTCCAACCCGGCGCCGTGGGAGAAAACTCCACAAAACTTTCCCCTGTCAGTTTGAACGGCGCAAATGCGCGCTGACTGCGGTGGGACATGATTTCCCAGAAACCCACGAGCACCACACACACCACGAGCAGCGCCGCGATCGCGGCCTCGCGCCGGGATGCTCGGGGAGATGCGGCCTGATCTGGGGCGGGTTCATCCATAGTAGGCCATGTTCAGTAAAATGCAGGAAATGTAGATATAGATAACGCTGATCAGGCTGCCGATGGTGCCCCACTTGTACACGTCCCGGCGAAGATTGAACAACGGCGGATAATTGGGTGGGATGTATTGCGCCGCCATGCGCGGCATGGCGGCCAGCATGGCGACCAGAAAGAACAGCGGGAACACGAAGGTGCGCGACAGGAAATAGGCGGAGGCGCAGAAACCCATGGTGGAGACGATGGTCATGCCGGCGAGGTGGCGAATCCACTTGGCGTTCGGATCGGCCACGCGCCGCAAGGCGCCGCGGGCGCGCCAAGCGCCGATGATGCCCAGTTGGATCAACAGGAACCAGAACCAATAGCCGAACAGGCCCAGTTCCGTGTAGCAGGTCACGAAAGCGTTGTGCAGCGCCTCGCCGCGCAGGGTCACCTGCCACGACATGTCGTAACCGATGCCGAAGATCGGGTTATGTTTAAACATCTGGTTGGCAAGGCCCCAATAGACCACGCGGTCGTGCGCCGAGGCATCCAGCATACTTTCCGAAAACGGACAGATCCCCAGGAAGCCAATAAACCCCGCGAACATGAGATAGGGAAACCAGCGGTGCGGCAGCAACAAGGCAATCTGCGTGCCGAGCGCGGCCACAAGGCCAACCTCCCCCCCGCGCGAGTGCGTGGTGTCCAGGGCCTTGACGAAGTAATAGGTCAGCCCCGAACCGATCAAAAAGGAAAAAATATTCAACCGTTTTCCCAGGGCAAAACAGAACGGGATACAGACGACGAACAATTGCGCCAAATCGTTCGGATCGTTGAAAATACCGTAGAAGCAGGTGCGGTAGTAGCCGGGCTCCAAATCGATCGGCTCGATCCAGTAGGGAAGCACCGGGCCGAATCCGTACCCGCGCTCGAGCTGCATGAAGGCATGGTAGGCAATCGTCAGCCCCATTCCCACAAACAACAGCGCCGTGGTACGCAAGCGTGTGGGGCGGTCGAGTACGCACACCAGCAGGTAGCTGAAAAAACAGATTTTAAAAACCGGCATGATTGCTTCCTTGAATCCGAAAAAATAGCCGTGCGGGATATGCGACAAGGGTGCGGCAATCCACAGGCCAATCAGGAGTTTCAGTTGCGGCAGGATTTTGGGGATGGTGGTCCGGCCCTCGTTGACCTCGATGGACAACGCCAGGGCGGAAATTCCGACGACCACGTCCAGCACAGGCCAGCCAAACATCCAGGGAAACAGCCACTCCTGGGGCCGCCAGAACACCATCACAATGAAAACTGACGTCCAGAAGAATGCCATGGCAGGTTCATCCTAGCGGTATACGGACACAAGGCCAAGCCGAAGGCGGAATAGGTGGTGTATCACTTTGAAATCTCTAGGTTTGTAGGGGCGCTTGTGCCAAGCGCCCGTGAATGAATCAGGCGCTACACGGAAGCGCTCCTACATCTCACCCCGCCAAAATTTCAGAGCAACCCACGACCACGACCACGGCCACGGCCACGGCCACGGCCAC
>CAMFEP010000089.1 GCA_945949405.1 Kiritimatiellales bacterium | reverse complement strand
GGCCCCCAATGTGGATATTGATCAAGCCGTTGCCCAGTGGAACAGACACCGGTCGGAGTTCTTCGTGAAGTACCGCACAATGTACTCGACTCATCCTCACACCCTTTGGCGACTCGAGGAACTCCAAAAAGCGGCAAGAGAACTCGGCATCCAATAGGAACCTGCGAACCAGAGGCCGGAGGGTATCGCGTTCCGCTGCGCTCCACGCGAATCCTCAGCCTCGCCGTTGGGCCACACCAGACATAACACACATGGAGAAGGAAACGACCTATGAAACAGAGCGTGATTATCACTGTCTGCGTCATCTATTAACTGCACTGGTAATCGGAATGCTCAAACTTGTTTTCCAGGAATCAGCCGCGGCTGACGCCCAGTATCAGCCGGTGACCCCGGCGAGTTGAGGGCAGGCAGGGCCTGGCGCTACTGATTGTCCTGTCGACGTGGCGGCACAATCAACCTTTTGTTCATATATTTACAGAATTCCGACATCTCCCTGACAATCACAAGCGGGGGATTCGCTAACATATTGGCACGCGGTGAAAGGCCGCGGGCGCAGTGTGTACGAATCTAAAAATTACGAAGCATTGCCTGCTTGGGGCCTGTGCGGGGGTCCTGTTGCTGGCGGCTGGATGCGTCAGGGTTGGGGCACGGGGTGAGCCGGGGGCCTCGCTTGATGTCGCCGATCTGGCGGCGCAGGTGGGGGCGCTCTCGAACCGGGTTGAGAGGCTCACGGATCAGTTTGACAAACTGGATCTGCCGGAGATGCGGGCCAATATGGAGTTTGCGCGCGAGGTGGCGGATGAGATGCGCTATGAGCCGGTGGTGCAAGTCTCCCTGCTGGGGATTGCGGGTGACGGTGCGATGCCGTGAAGCGGAACCCATCGCGTTCGAGCAGCGCCAAAAATTTCAGCGCGGTGATTTCGTGATGGGGGGACGGCCGATGGAGTGGTAGATGAAGCCGTGTTGGCGCACAGTGGCGGGGTCGAAGCAGTTGCGGCCATCGATGATGATCGGGCAGCGGCAGAGTTTTTTGATCTTCGCGAGGTCCACGTTCTTCACCTCGGGCCAATCGGTCAGGATCAGGATGGCATCGGCCTGGTTGGCGGTTTCCTCAAGCGTGTTGCAATACGTATAGCCGGGCAAGGCCTGGTTAAATTTTTCATGGGCGATGGGATCCCAGAGGCGCAGGTTGGCGCCGCGCTCCTTCAGATCCGGAACGAAATAGAGTGAGGGCGACATGCGAATGTCGTCCGTGCCGGGTTTGAAGGCCAGGCCCCAGACGGCGATGATCTTGTCCTGCACGACCCAAAGTTCCTGCTGAAGCTTGCGCATCAGGTGTTCCTTCTGGGTCTCGTTGATGGCCTGTACTTCCTTAAGCAGGTCCAGGCTGTAGCCCAGTTCCTCGCCCATGCGGATGAAGGCGTCCACGTCCTTCGGGAAACAGGAGCCGCCGTAGCCGACGCCGGCGCTCAAGAAATCGGGTCCGATGCGCTTGTCGAGGCCCATGCCGTGGGTGACCTCCTGGATGTCGGCGCCGCAGAGTTCGCAAATGCGGCTAACGGCATTGGTGAAGGAAATTTTCATCGCCAGGAACGAATTCGAGGCGTGCTTGGTGAGTTCCGCGCTGGCGATGTTCATCTGCAGGTATTCGCAGCCGGAGCGCTTCAGCAGGGGCTCGTAGAGTTCGCGCAGGAGTTTGGCGGCGCGGTCGCTTTCCACGCCCACGACGATGCGGTCGGGGTGGAAGGCGTCGCGGATGGCGCGTCCTTCGCGCAGAAATTCGGGGTTCGAGGCGATGTCGAAGGGGACGGCCTCCTTCAAATACTTGTTCATCGTGCGGCGCAGCTGTTCGTTGGTGTTGACGATGACCGTGCTTTTTTCGACGAGCAGTCGGTAGTCGTTCATGTTTTCCGCGACCTCGCGGCCGACCTGCTCGACGTAGGACATGTTGGCTTCGCCGCGATAGCCGGGCGGCGTGCCCACGGCGATGAAGATGATTTCGGCGAACTGGGTGCCTTCGCGGATGCTGGTGGAGAACTTTAAACGTCCGGAATCCATGTTGCGGTTGACGATTTCCTCGAGGCCTTCCTCGAAGATCGGCATGTGCCGCTGGCGCAGCATCGCGACTTTCTTTTCGTCATTATCGATGCAGAGCACGTTGTGGCCGAGTTCGGCGAACGTGGTGCCGGTGACCAAGCCGACGTATCCGGTGCCTACGATGGTGACATTCATGATTTCTCCCGAACGCAAATTCCAGAAGAGGAATCATCACCGCCGGGGGCCGCATTTGGCAAGGGAAAAGGGGGCGACGCAACTCCGCGGTGCAATCAGGTGTTGAAGCGGTTGCGGATTTGGAAGGCGGCGACGTCGCCGCTGAAGAGGATCTGTTCCTGGCCGGTGGGGAGTTTCAAGCGGAGGGCGCCGGCGTCGGTCATGCCGGCGTAGGTGCCGTCGAAAATGCCATCGGGTGTGGCGACGCGCACGTGGCAGCCTTTCAGGGCGTCGTGGCGTTCCCACTGTTGGCGCAGTTCCGCGCGGTTGCCGGAGAGGGCGGCGGACATCGTGGTATCGAGATGGGTCAGCAAGTTTTGCAGTACGGCATCCGGGTCCTGGGCCTGACCGGTGCGGGCGAGCATCGAGGTGGCGACATAGGGCAAGGACATGCCGGAGAGTTCATCTTCCTGGAGATTCACGTTGATGCCCATGCCGACCACAATTGTTTCCGTGCGCAGGTCGCGCTCCGCCAGAATTCCGGCGATTTTGGAGCCGGCGGAAAGTACATCGTTGGGCCATTTGACTTCGGCGGC
Organism: Kiritimatiellales bacterium; assembly: GCA_945949405.1. Taxonomy (GTDB): domain Bacteria; phylum Verrucomicrobiota; class Kiritimatiellia; order UBA8416; family JAIOPI01; genus JAIOPI01. The sequence continues at coordinate 6,029 of CAMFEP010000089.1, read as the reverse complement.
GATAGCGTGGTCCTGGAGCATGGTGCGGATGGCGAGGGCCGCCGCCGGGCCCAGTAAGGTGGTGGATTGCGGGTTGAGTTGCGCATCGCGGACGACGATGGAAAAGGTCAGTTCACGGTCGCTGGGGGAATACCATTTGCGGTTGAAGCGGCCGCGTCCGGCGGTCTGGCGGATGGCGTGGATGATGTCGCCATGGCGGCAGGTCGTGGCCTGATCCATGGCCCATTGATTTGTCGAGGGCAGGGCTTCAAAGGTGAGTCGTCGTCCGCCCCAGAGGCCGCGACCCAATTCGATTTGTGGTGATTCCATCAGACTTAACCACGGATTTCACGGAGGACACGGATCGGATTCGGAATGGACTAGGAGGCGGCGGGGGATTCCTTTTTGGTGATGCGGCGGATTTCCTCGTTCAGGCGCTGCTGGGCTTCGACATCACGGTGGGGCTTCGGAGTCAGGCCCAGGATGGATTCAATTTCGGTGCCCAGTTTGAGTGGCGAGAGGGGTTTGGCGATGCGGCCGCGCAGGGTTACCGGGTAGGCATGCGGCGCCACGCCCGCCGGCGGCGGTATTTCGGCGACGACAATCGACATCGAGGCGTGGCCCGCTTTTTCGGCCAGCGTAGGCCAGAAGGGGCGGGTGCCAAGATTGGCGATGGGGGCATCCACGAGCAGGACATCCGGTGCATCCACGAGGACGCGGTCGATGCCATCCTTGCCGCCACGCGCCAGGAGCACCTCGAATTCTCCGCGCTGCTGCAAGGCGGTGCCTGACATGACGAGGGTGGCGATATCGTCGGACACCACGAGGATGCGGCAGGCCGATGTGCCGGGTGCGCCCACGCCACGGGATAGCAGGCGGTGCGTGCGGCTGATGAAGGCGAGGGGGGAGAAGGGGCGCACGATGTAGTCGTTGGCGCCATACTCGAGAGCCCGGGCAATGGTGGCCTCGGCGTTGACGGCGACGAGCATGATGATGGGCGTCCGGCTGTTTTGCGGATCCTGGCGGAGGGATTTGACCACATCCAACCCGCCCGCGGGGGGGAATCCTTCGTCGACGACGACGAGGTGGTGGTGCTGGCGGGCAATGTCGCCGGCGGTTTCCGGGCTCCAGTGATCGAGGCGCGACACATGGAAACCATTTTTCTCCAGCATTTGCTGGAGCACCTGGGTGGTCATGGGATCGCGGATCATGAGCAGAATGCGCGGGTGGCGGGACGCGACTTGCGGCGCACCGGCGGAGGCCACCTGGTTACCGCCCTTGACCGTGGCCTGGTAGACGAAGTGGTCGGCGGCGGCGACGGCGTCATCCAGAGAATCGTTGGGGTTGACCAAGGTGATGCCGGCTGCGAGGGACAAGGCGATGGTTTCGCCGGTGGACGTGCGAAACATGCGGTCCTTGATTTTCTCGATGATTTTATCCACGGCGCGCGTGCCGCCGGCGTGGTCTTCCCCGGGGAACAGCGCGGCGAACTCGAACATGCCCGTGCGCGCGAGCACATCGGTGGTGCGCAGCGAATTCGAGAGCACCAGCCCGAAGGACTGCAGAACTTCCTCGCGGGCATCGGCGTTAAAATTTTGGAGGACCTCACGGACGCCGGCGACGGAAATGGTGGCGAGCACGAGGGGTTCTTTGGCGGCGGCGCATTCCTGTTGGATGCGCGAAAAGTATTCCCGAAACGCGGCGCGGTTAAGCAGGCCGGTGACGCCATCGCGCCGCGCGGCCTTGGCCGATTCCGGCCCGCGGCGCAATCGTCCGAGAATCCATTCAGACACGGCGACGGCATCGCGGGGTTGCTCCATGAAGCCATCGGCGGCATGCAGGCGGCTTTCCTCTTTCAGGGAGTCATCGAGGCGATCGCCCAGCAAGAGGACGGGGATTGAGGCGGTCATGGGCGATTCACGCAAGCGGGTGAGGAGCGTGCGTCCGTCCAGATCCGGAAGGACCACATGCAGGATTACGCAGACGGGGGAGGGCTCCTTGAGCAGGCGCCGGGCCTCGGCGCCGGTGGGGGCGTGCACGACCTGGCGCCCGGAATTGGCGAGGGCCGTGGCGAGGGTTGCAGTGAAGGCGCTGTCGCCGCCGATGACGAGGATGGGGGAATCGGAGCGCTGGGCGGCGGCGGCTTCGCGCAGGCGCGCGACCAGTTCCGTGGCGACGGCGACCAGTTGGTTCTCGTTGGCGAAGACCAGGCGTTCCGCGACCGAGCGGATTTCCGCCCATTGTGAGGAGTTGGCTTGTTCTTCGGTGGTGTGCGCCAGGGCGCGCAGGGTGCGATCCGCTTCAGGGTCGAGGGCGGCGAGGCCTTGCAGCGCGGCGTTGATGGCGTCGATGCGCGCCCCGAAGTCCAGCTTTGCGGCGGATGCTGTCTGGGGCGTTGTCATGACTGGGAGCCGTGGCGCTTGTTCATTCCGTGATCCGCAGTGCGCAGCGGCCGTGATCGCGGGGCGCCACCTCCACCACGCAACGGAGGTTTGGCCCTCCCGTTGCCGCGCCATCGGCAGGGGCGGCGGGCAGGTATTGTTGCAAAAGAGTGGCACCCGGAATCGACACGCTGCTGACGATGGTGAGGACGCCGGCGCCGACGGCATGCGTCAGGCTAGGCACGGAATCGGTGGGGCGGACGTCTCCGACGAAGAGCACGCTGGGGTCGAAGACCAGGGCATTGACGATGCCTTGCTCGAGGCTGGCGACATCCGCGCCCAGCTCGGTCTGAATCACACTCGATTCGCCGTGCGCGATCAAATAGGTGAGGGTGCGCTCGACGGCATAGATGACGAGGCGCTGGGACTCGTTCAGATCGCGCAACAGCGCGTAGACCAGAGTGTTATTGGCGGCCGAATGGGGGCCATGCACGGCGATGATGCCCGTCCGACTGGAACGAATCAGGGTGGACAGGCGCTGCGCGTCCGCCGCGTCCGCGCAGCATTCCGCGAGGGACGGGATGTTGAAGGGGATCACGGCGATGCGGGCGACCTTGGTGCCGCGCTGGGTGGCGTAGTGCACGCGGAAGCGGCCGATGGCGGGCACGGCAAAGGAGAAGGCGCCGCTGTCGCGCAGGGGTTCGTCCTCCCGGCCGCCGGCCTGGATGTGCAGGGCCTTGAGGGTGTCGTAAATGTCCCCGCCATCGAGCACGACGTTGAGGACCACTTCGACCCCGGTTGCGGTGCGCGTGACGGGGGGGGCATTGGGGGCGAGCAAGACGGAGCGTGCCGTGTCCGGCTTCGAGAGATAGGCGATGATTTCCGCGGAACGTTTCATGGTGCGGTTGCGTGCCAAGTACTTGGTAATGGTTAACAGAGTGGGCGGATTTTGTCGATGAATTTCAGCCGCCGGTATGGGATTCGCCGCGGAGACACGGAGGGTTGCGTGCGGGTCGCTTCGGACGGCGGGTCCGGCGGCCCCGCCCTACCTGCGCATCACTCCATACAAAGGCAAGCGTGAGCCAATCAGTGCTTCGAGGCATTGAAGGCGGCGTCGATATCGTCGCTGGTGAAACGGTCTGTGAGTTTGGTGGCAATCTCTCCGTCACGGTTAAAGAACCAGAATTGGGGGACGGAGATGATTTTGTAGCGCGTGGCGACGGGATCGTCCCAGCCGGACAATTCAATGCGGGTGAATTCGATTTTGCCTTTGCTGGCGGCGCAGCGGTCGCGCACATAGTTTCCCTGGCGCACGCTGGAAACGACGTCCGGCATGTGAAAATGCACGACGGTGACCACGCCGGTATGGAGCGCGATGCGGAACGCGGCATCGTGGGGGGTGGCGCTACGGGCGGACGTGTCGGCGTCGGCGAGGTGCTGCATTTCGCGCTGCATGTCCGCATGCGGCACGACGGAGACCATTTGCATGCCGGCGACCTGGAGTGGGCCGGTGTCCGTGGTAAAGAGGAAGTTGGGCTTCTGGTAGCCCGTGAAGGCGGCGGCGGCGAGGTTTTTGCCACCGCGGCGGCGCAGTTCGGATTGGACGGGTGGGGCGAGGGTCAGGGCGGAGACGCGCGACTGGGGGGTGCGGGTGGATTTCGAGGCCCCGGCGGGGAGAAATTCGAATTGCTCATTTTTGTAGAATACGAAGGTGCCTTCGAGGGTGGTTCCGTCGATGAGGGTGATGAGATCGGTGGCGCGGGCGGGGAGGAGGAGGGAAAGTGACAGAAAGAGAAGTGAGAGAATCCGGCGAACATCGAATATCGAACAAGGAATATCCAACGGCGAAGGCCGGAGATGATGGGGCGAGGGGTTGATTGTGCGTGGCATCGTCATGTGAATTTCTCGTGCATGGCGGACGGCGCGGAGCGCCGTCCCTACCTTATCCACCACTGGTCCAGGGGTTGTTGCGGAGGCGGAAGCGCCAGGGGCGGCGGGAGGGGCGAGTGACACGAGCCCGTTCCGGCGGCGTCGCGGAGCTCCGCCCTCCCCGCATGCGCAAAGAATTGGGATGTTGTGATTAGAAGCGTACGTTGACGCCAGCGCCGTAACCGGTGTTTTTCATATCCTCGACGCGCACATAGTAGGAGACGCGCTTGGTTTGAAAGACTTCGAGGCCGGCGGTGTAACCGACCGCGTTGTCCGGGTCGTCGTTGACGTCCCCGGTAAGCTGGGAATAGACCGGACCGGCGAAGATGGCGATGCTCTCGGGCATATAGAGTGCGACGCCATCCAGATCGTTCAAGAGGCTGGCGGTGAGCGAGGCGTCGAACTGGTCGACATCGAATTCCTCGCCAAAGGCCGTAAACATGCTTTTGTAGTAGGCAAGGTCGGCGTTCACGCGGATTTGATTTTCCATGATCACGGGATCCTGGATTTCAGACGAAAACAGGTCGAAATTGGCGGCCGCGCCGTAGAGAAATTTTTGATCGCCCGAGGCAGCGAACCCCTGGCTGAAGGTGGAGCGCTGGGTGCCGGCGATGCCGTACACCGTGATCCAGGATGAGAGTGTGTGGCCGACATAGGCGGCGAACTTCTGGTCGTCGAGATCGCCAAGGAAATTTTCGACCTCGACGGCCTTATCGCGTGACAGGAAAAACAGACCGCAGCTCCATCCATCGTATTCGCTGGAACCTGCAAGAAAATCACGGGACTGATTGCTCCCGCCGCGCGGCGCGGCCTGGGCGCCAGAGAGACAGGTGAATGCACCACCGAGAATGGCAAGCAGGAGGAAGCGTTTGATATTCATGCGGGGAATAGTAGAAACCGGGGCGGGGGTCATGCAAGCAGATATTTCCCCAAGTCTGTTCTGTTTGGAAATCGGGCGGGAATTTCACGCGGAGGCGCGGAGATCGCGGAGAATTCCTTTTTACCCGAACCGGTGAGAGGCCGGTTCGGGCTCGAAATCGCACATGCCCCCTGCCAAAGCGGCTTTCCATCTTTCCCCATGACACTTTGCACGGGTGCATGCTATCGTGCCGGTCGCATGAGGATAACCCGTTCTTTTAGTCTGGTGATGGCGGTGAGTTTGGCCGGTTGCATGCCCTGGCGCGCACCGGAGCGCCTGCCGGAATATACCAGCGTGGAGGCGGCGCGCAGCGCGGCCGACGACCACGCGGCCTTTCTGAATCTTGCCGGGCAGGGCCTGGAGCAGATTCCGGCGGGTATTGGCGACTTGGCACACGTCGTCAAATTGAGCCTGCGCCGGAATCCGTTGAAGGCATTGCCGCCCGACGTGGGGGGCTGGGATCAGTTGCGCTGGTTGGATCTGGGCGAGGCGGCGCTCCTGTCGATTCCGGGGCAGCTCGGCGGGCTGGGGAAATTGGAAGTTCTGTACCTGAGTGACAACGCGCTCACGGAACTGCCCGCCGCGGTCGGGGGGCTTACCCAGTTGCGTTATCTCAACCTGGACCGCAATCAACTTTCCGCGCTGCCGCCGGCGATCGGGCAGTTGCAGGCCTTGCGCTGGCTGCGTCTGGACGGCAATGCGCTGACGGGCCTGCCGGATGAACTTGGTTCGCTGGCGGGGTTGCAGCGGCTTTATTTGCGGGGCAACCGCCTGACCGCGCTTCCGGACGGATTACGCGGATTGAAACAGCTCACCGATTT
>CAMFEP010000088.1 GCA_945949405.1 Kiritimatiellales bacterium | reverse complement strand
AGCAAGAGCACGGGCGTGGCGTTGCACGATTACGGTTGCACGCTGAAGGCCTACAAGCGCAGCGTGATTCGCGACGTGCATTTGTATGGCGAAATGCACCGATTCATTCCCGCGCTGTGCGCCTGGGTCGGGGCGACGGTGGGGGAGGTGCCCGTCAATCACCGCGCGCGCCAGTTCGGCACGTCGAAGTATGGCATTTCGCGCACGTTTCGCGTGGTGCTAGACCTGATGACGGTCAAATTTCTGATGCGTTACAGCCGTGGGCCGATGCAGATTTTCGGGGGTATTGGCATCGCCTTTGCCGGCGCTGCGCTGCTGATGCTGGGGGTCTTGATCGTGGACCGCCTCTTCGGCCTGGCCGACCCGTTTTTGCTCAAGCGGCCATTTTGGGTGATCACGCCGCTGATGTTCATGGGGTTTGCATTGCAGTTCATCTGTGTGGGGTTGCTGGCGGAAATTCAGATCCGCACATGGCATGAATCGCAGAACAAGCCGGTCTACGTGATCAAGGAAACGCTGCCGAAAGCGTGAGTCGGAGGCGGAGGGATCTCACGCGGAGGCGCGGAGACCGCGGAGATTTTTTTCATTGTCCGAACCGGTGAGAGGCCGGTTCGGACAAGCGGCGAGAGCCATTCCCCATGTCCATCATTGCCGATACGCATGTGCATTTGTATCCCGCGGTGTATTCCGTTGAGGCGGTGTGCGCGGCGCTGGCGCGTAATTTGGGGCGGATGGCGGGGGGGGCGGATGCGGCGCGGGTGGGGTGTCTGGTTGAGCGCGAAGGTCAGCGTGTCCTGCGTGATCTGGGCGCGGAGGCCGGTGCGCTGGCGGTTGCCACCGCGGAGGGAACCGTCCATCTCATTGCGGGGCGGCAATTCGTGGCGGTGGAGCGGATTGAAATTTTGGGGCTGGCGGTGGAGCTCGAACTGGCGGACGGGTTGCCGGCGGCGGAGTTTGTTGAGCGGATTCTGGCGGCGGGCGGTGTGCCGGTGTTGAGTTGGGCGCCGGGAAAATGGTTTTTCAAGCGCGGGCGCGTGGTGGGCGAGTTGATGCAGCGCTTTGGCGCGCAGGTGCTGCTGGGCGATACGACGCTGCGGCCACTGGGGTGGGGCGCGCCGTGTTTGATGCGCGCGGGGCGGCGTCAGGGGCTGCGCGTGGTGGCGGGGTCGGATCCATTGCCGGTGGGGGGGGATGAGCGGGTGGCGGGGACGTATGCGACGCTTTTCGAGGCGCCGTTCGATCCGGCGCGCCCGGTGACGTCGATGCGTGCGGCGCTGTTGCAGGCGGCGCCGGCGCCGCGCATCGTGGGACGGCGGTGCGATGTATTCACGGTGGCGGGGCGTATTCGGGCGATGCGGGGGTGAAGACGGGGGAGGAGGGCCGCACGGCGTGCGGCCCTACAGCGTGGTGCGGATGGGAATGGCCGCACACCGTGCGGCCCTACAGCGTGGCGCGGGTGGGAATGGCCGCACGGCGTGCGGCCCTACAGATCAAATCGGTATATAACGTGGAATTTGGGATGAACAAACCCATGCGTTCCCGCCGCCCGCCGCGCCTGGTGCGGGTTTATGCGGACGCGCCGCTGTATTTTGTGACCTTCTGCACCAAGAACCGGAAGCGGTTGCTGGCATCAGTAGCCGTTCATGAGGCTTTTCTGGAGGCAGCGGGCAAGGTGAATACGTTTGGAAATGCCATCGGCTGTTACGTGATCATGCCGGACCACATTCACCTGTTCATCCGCATCGCCCCGAACGGAAGGTTGGCACAAGCGATCAAATGTATCCGGGAAACCATCACGAAACGGCTGCGGCGGGAACTACCCGGGCTGGTTGTGTGGCAGGCCGGATTTTTCGATCACGCGATGCGGTCAGCCGAAAGCTATTCCGAAAAATGGGCGTACGTTCGAAGTAATCCGGTGCGGGCGGGATTGGTGAAGACGGCGGAGGAGTGGGCGTTTCAGGGTGAGGTGGTTTCGATTCGTTGGTGATGATGCGCGTTGTAGCGGGCGACGGAGTGGCGTGGATGGGGGGGGCCGCACACCGTGCGGCCCTACAGCGTGGTGCGGATGGGTATGATGGCCGCACACCGTGCGGCCCTACAGCGGCGTGCGGCCCTACAGGGCGGGCTTACGTCTTCGTGACGCGGAAGCGGTCGATTTCCTGGCCGAGTTCGTCGATCTGGACCCAGGAGAGTTCGGCTCCCTCGATTTCGATGATCGAGAAGGAGTTGCGGTCGGCGATCAGGCGTGAGCAATAGGCGACGTGGTCATCCTCGTGGTGGAGCCATCGTGCCGGGCGGTTGGTCATGTCGGCATCGTGCAGGCTCTGGCCGCCGGCGCCGGTGGTGATGTAGAGCACGCCGTCGGGGCGCGTTTGGGTGACGCCGTCGAATTTCGTATCGAGGGTGAAGGTGCCCGGGATGAAGCGGTCGCTGGTGCGCACCGCGTGGGCCTTCGTAAGGTCGCGGGGGGCGAAGCGGAAGGGCATGTTGCGCTGGTAGCCGTGCTCGTGGCCGGCGATGACGAGGTCCACGCCCTGTTGTTCGAAGAGCGGAGCGAGGGCGCGCATGTGTTGTTCGGAGTAGTGGCCGTTGCCCACGGTGAAGGCGGGGTGGTGGTACACGACGAGCTTCCAGATGGCGTCCGTGGCGGCGAGGTCCTCCGCGATCCAGCGCTGCAGGGCTTCGTCGGTCGGGTCGACATAGGTGTTGGCGTCGAGGCAGAGGAAATGCGCGTCGCCGCAATCGAAGGAATAGTTGGCCATGCGCGGGAAGCGCGGGCCGGCGCAGGCCTTGAAATTATCGATGCGATTGGCGGGGCCACAGATGGAGGTGGGATAGGTGGGCTCGGGACCGTTGAGCGGGAAATGAAAGTTGGTGTAATAGGCGAGGAGGTCTGGGAAATAACCAGCATGGGCCACGGGAAGCTTGTTCTCGGGCTCCTCGGCGTTGAGGTCGTGGTTGGCGAGGACGGTGTAGTACGGCACGGAGCGCATGACCGGTCCACCGACATCAAGCGCGGAGGTGTCGGCGTTGTAGACGGGGAAAAAGTAGCGGCGGTATTCCTCATCCCGCCCGCAGTCGTAGACGTTGTCGCCGGCGTTCATGATGAAGTCGGGATGGGATTGGTGGACGCGGTGGGCGATGACGCGGTTGGCTTGCAGGGCGCAGCCGTTGTCCCCGAAGGCGGCGAAGCGGATGTGGCTGCCGCGTGGCTGGCGGGTGGTGAAGAAGCCCTTCATGAGGTCGGTGCCGTTGCAGCGCACGCGGTAGTGGTATTGCGTGCGCAGGGCGAGGCCCTCGAAGGCGCCGATGTAATTGAAGCGGCCCGGCGGGTCGAAATCCTTGCCAAAGTCGCGCTGGGTGCGGGTGATGGTGGCGGTGTGGCCGTAGTGATCGTCGGGGCCGAACTCGACGGTGAAGGTGGCGCCTTTGGGTTCGGTTTGCCAGGCCAGGCGCACGATTTCCTTGCCGGGCACGAGGCGACCGTCGGGGCCGGGTTGGATGTAGGGCAGGGCGGTGAAGAGGGGCATGGGTGCAAGGGTATCGGCGACGGCGGCGAAGAGCCCGCGGCCGACGGGCGTCAGGGCCAGAAAGGTGACGCCGCCGGCGGAGCGCAGGAACTGGCGGCGAGTGAGTGTTGAAGGCATGCGGGGGAACGTTGGCAGAAAATATAGCGAGAGGCCACCAGGAAAGAGGCTGATCGTGGCAAAATTGCCAATTCGGAGTAACCACGGATTTCACGGATGACACGGATGTTGTTGTATATCCGTGCTATCCGTGTATTCCGTGGTCAAATCTACGCGCGAAGAGCAGATTCAGATGATAAGAAGCGCAAAGTGTGAAGATTGATTGTGACGACCATGATGTCATTCCGTAATCTTCACCTTTTCAAGAAGCAGGCATGAGCAACGATTCAACACATGTTTCCGCGATCCGCGGCTGCCTGGGGCGGGCGGGGAGTCATGTGCATTTGCTGGGGGTGTGCGGGGTGGGGATGGCGGGGCTGGCGCGGTTGCTGGCGGCGCGGGGGTTGCGGGTGAGCGGCTGCGATGTGGCGCTGGGGCCGCTGGCGGGGTGGTTGGAGGGGCATGGCGTGGCGGTGCAGACGCCGCACGATCCGGCGCATATTGAGGGTGTGGATTGGGTCATTCGCAGCACGGCGGTGCCGGATGCGGCGCCGGAACTGGCGGCGGCGCGGGCGCGGGGACTTCCGGTGTTCCGGCGTGGCGAAGTGCTGCCGGTGCTCTTGGGCATGTATGCAACATCGGTGGCGGTGAGCGGCACGCACGGCAAGACCACGACGACGAGTTTCATCACGCAGCTTTTGCGGCAGGCGGGGCGTGACCCGGTGTGGTGCATTGGCGGCGAGGTGCCGGGGCTGGGGGGAGTCGCGGGTGTGGGGCGCGGCGCGACGATGCGCGACGCGTGCATCGTGGTTGAGGCCGATGAGAGCGACGGCACGGTGGCGCACTACCGGCCCGACATCGCGGTGGTGACGAACATCGAGTTCGATCACATGGAGCATTTTCATGATGTCGCGGAATTCGAGGCGTGTTTCCGCACGTTTATGGGGCAGGCGCGCGCGGGGGTGGTGTATTGCATGGACGATTTGCGTGCGCGGGTGATGGCGGGCGCGATGCCCGCGCGCGGAGCGCACGGGCCACCTTTATGGTCTTATGGTTTCGTGCCCGAAGCAAATGTGCGCGGGAGCGATCTGGCGGACACGGCGGAGGGGCAGACGTTTGATTTGTGGTTTCGCGGCGCGCGATGCGGGAGGGCGGTGCTACCGGTGCGCGGGATTCATCACGCGCGCAACGCGCTGGCGGCGGCGGCGGTGGGGTTGTTGCTGGGGCTCTCCGTGGAGGAGGTTTTAGGGGGGATCAAAACCTTTTGTCTGCCGCGGCGGCGTTTTGAAGCGGTGGTGACGCGTCCGGATGTGACGGTGATTTCTGATTATGCGCATCATCCCACGGAAGTGGCGGCCATCGTGCAGACCGCGCGCACGCTGGGACACAAACGGATTCTGGCCGTGTACCAGCCGCATCGCTACACGCGTACGCTGGCCCTTGGCGCGGATTTTCCCGCGGCGTTTGCGGGCGTGGATCGCCTCGTGCTCGTGCCGGTTTATGCGGCATCCGAGCCGCCCATGCGCGGCGGTGCGATCTGGGATTTGTATGGGCATTTCCGCGGGCAGGCCGCGGCGAACCCGGCGATTCCGGTGCCGCGCGTGGCGTTGTCGTTGCGCGAGGCTTGGGGCGGGTTACGGCGGGAATTGCGCGCGGGGGATTTACTGATGGTCGTGGGGGCGGGCGACGTGGAACAGATCGCGCAGTGGGCGGAGGCGGAGCTTGGCGATGCCGCGGTGCTGTTGCCGGGCCAGCGCGAGCCGGCGCTCGACGGTCTGGCGCTTTCGACGCGTTCGGTGATCACGCGCGACGAATCGCTGGCTTCCAAGGTCAGTTACGGGGTGGGCGGCACGGCGGATGTGTGGATGGCGATCGACGGCGTGGCGGATTTGGAAGCGGTTTTACGGTGGACGCACGCGCGGGGCGTGCCGTTTACGCTGCTTGGGGGCGGATTCAACATGCTGCCCAGCGATCTGGGCGTGCGCGGGGTGGCGGCGCGGTTGACGGGGGCGGAGTTTTTGGAGATTCGCGAGGAGGCGGGGCTGGTGATTGCGCGGGCGGGGGTGCCGCTGTGGCGGTTGCTTGACTGGATCGAGGCGCGGCAATTTGGCGGCTTTGAGTTTTTAGAGGGGATTCCCGGCACGCTGGGCGGGGGCATGCAGATGAACGCCGGCGCGTGGGGTGAGGGGCTCGGCGATCACCTCGCGTGGATTCGTTGTTTGAACCGTGCGGGTGAGGCCTGTATAGTGCCCCGCGACGGGCTGGATTTGGGCTATCGGCGCTGCGGATTTCTCAAGGATCGTGTTCTGATCGAAGCGGCGTTCAGGCTGACGCCAGGTGATCCCGCGGCGATTGCCGCGCGCCGCCTGGACATTCGGCAGCGCCGCGCGTGGATGTCGGGGTATCGTTCCGCCGGATCGTTTTTCAAAAATCCGGAGGGGGCGAAGGCCGGGAAGCTACTGGAGGATGTGGGGATGCACGGGCGGCGCGTCGGGGGGGCCGTGATTGGCACGCACCACGCGAACTTTGTGATCACCGAGGGGGCGGCCACGGCGGCGGATGTGCAGGCGCTGACGTCCGGCGGGCGCGAGGACGTGCGTGTGCGGTTTGGGATTGAGTTGGAGGCGGAGGTGAAATTTTTGGCGTGAGGATGAGGATTGGGAAACCGCGAATGAACGCGAAAATACGCGAATCAGAATTGGGTATCGATAGACTTCCGATTTCATTCGCGTCCATTGGCGTTTATTCGCGGTTGTCTACTTTTTCATGAGTCGTTTTAAAAAAATTGCGGTTCTCATGGGTGGGCCGTCGGAGGAGCGGGAGGTGTCGCTCAAATCCGGCGCGGCGGTGGCGGAAGCGTTGCGGCAGGGCGGCTATGACGTGGCGGCGATCGACGTGACGGCGCGCCGGCTCGACATTCCGGTGGGCATCGACGCGGTGTTCATCGCGCTGCACGGGGCGTATGGCGAGGACGGCGGGGTGCAGGAAGAGCTGACGCGGCGCGCCATTCCTTATACAGGGCCCGGGCCGGAGGCCAGCCGGATCGCCTTTGACAAAGAACTCACCAAGCAACTGGCGCGCCAGCACGGGATTCCCACGGCCGATTACGAGGTCTTGCGCCGCGGCGACCAGCGCCGGATGGCGCCGCCCCTGGTGGTCAAGCCGGCGCGGCAGGGGTCGAGCATCGGCGTGCACCCGGTGTTCAGCGAGGCGGAGTGGCCAGACGCATTTGCCGATGCATTGCGCCACGACGACAAGGTGTTGGTGGAGGCTTACATTGCGGGGCGCGAATTTACCGTAGGCGTGCTCGACGAGCGGATTCTGCCGATTGTGGAGATCGTGGTGGCAAACGGCTGGTATGATTATGAAACCAAATATGTGCGGGGGGCCGATCGCTACCTTGTGCCGGCACCGTTGAGCGAGGCGCAGGCCGCGGAATTGCGCCAGTGGGCGCGCAGGACCTACGACGCCGCGGGTTGCCGGGGGATGTCGCGCATCGATTTTCGCATGACGGATGAGGCAAGATTGTATTTGCTGGAGATCAACACCATTCCCGGGTTCACGGAAACGAGTTTGCTGCCCAAGGCGGCGGCGCAGGATGGCCTGACGTTTGAGGCGCTGTGCGAGCGCATTGTCAGCCGGGCGACGGTTTGAAGGGCGCGACGGAAACGGAAACCGCGAATGAACGCGAATTTACGCGAATGGGGCGGATGTTGATATGAAGTGGACGAATCCATTTGGGGGAAATCGGCGCGGGCGGGGCAAGCGGCTGGAGGTGAAGGCCCGGAGCGGGTCGCGCACGCGGGTGAACGTGGGAGCCTGGCTGCGCATGATCGTGATTCCGGTGGCGTTTCTGGCGGCGCTGGGGTTGGCGATCGTGGGTGTGCGTTATGTGGGGCGGCTGCTGTTTTCGCAAAACGACGATTTTGCCATCCGCAGTTTCATCATCAACACCGATGATCCCGTGGCCCTGGGGTACCTGCAGGGCAAGCGCGCGATTCACAAGGGGGTCAACCTGTTTTCCTTCAACATTGGCGACGTACGCGCGGACTTTTTGCGTCATTCGCCGAGCTACCGCGCCATTATAATCACCCGCCAACTGCCGGACACGATCAAGATCGACGTGGCCCAGCGCCAGACGCTGGCGTTGATCAACCGGCGGAGTGGATTTGCCGTGGATGCGGAGGCCTGTGTGTTCGGCCAGCGCGGCGCGCCGGAAGCCCTGCCGCTGATCCTGAATTACCAGGGCGCTTTTCTGAAGCCCGGCGAACGCATCCAGGGCGGGGGTGCGGACGCGGTGCGGATGTTGGATGTTTGGATGAACGCAGACCCGGACCGCGAATTGATCGTGAAGACGGTGGATGTGCGCGGCGGTTTTCGCGGCCTTAAAAATTCGCTGCAGGTGACGCTGGCGGGGGACGGCACGGTTGATCTGGCCTGGGCGCGCGGGCATGGGCGGGCGGCGGAGATGGAAGAGATCCGCGGGCGGATTTTGTATTTGCGCGGCATCGTGCGGCGCGCGGCGGACGAGGGCAAGCGCATTAAGCGCGCCGATTTGACGCTCGACGACTACGCGCACAAGAGCACGGTGGAGTATTACAATTGAATGCGTGGTTTGAGTTGTTCGTGGCTTCCTGCGGCCACGCTTCTGACGTGGTGAGCCTTGCGCGTGCCCCGCTTGGGGCAGGATTTAGCGTTCCTGCCGCGCAAGGCGGCAGGGAACGCCCGAAGGCGGTGGGGAGACTCGGAAAAGGATACGTCCATGGCTGATCCCATTGTCGGGCTGGAAATTGGCACCACCAAGGTGATCGCGCTTGTGGGCGAAATGCGCAACGACGGGGCGATCATCATCACCGGCATGGGCGAGCGGCCCGCCACGGGGGTGCGCAAGGGTGAGATCATTGACCTGGAGAACGCCACGCTGTGCGTGAAGTCCGTGCTGGCGGCAGCGGAGGAGCGCAGCAACGTGGCGATCCGCGAGGTACTGCTGGCGGTGTCCGGCGGCCATGTGCAGGGTGTGATCCACCGCGGGTCGGTGCCGGTGTTCGGGCGGGACGGGCAGATCGGCGCGTCGGATATCGAAGAGGTGCTGGAGGTGGCGCGCGCGGTAAACCTGCCGGCCGAGCGCGAGGTTTTGCACACGATCAGCCAGTATTTTCACATCGATGACGATCAGCGCGTGATCAACCCGGAGGGCATGACGGGCGGGCAGCTGGCGGTGGACATGCTTGTGATCCATGGCATTCG
>CAMFEP010000087.1 GCA_945949405.1 Kiritimatiellales bacterium | reverse complement strand
GGGAGGGGCGGCCGCCTGGCCGCCCTCCTTCTTCGCCCCCCGTCACCTCCATCATCACCGCTTACGAATCTGCCGCCCGCGCCGGCTGGACCATCACCGGCGTCGATGACCCCCGCGCTGTCTGGTTCGACATCGGCACCCCCGAAGGCCTCCTCGCCGCCCACGCCAAAATTCGCCCCCCGGCCGCCATGCGCCGCACCGTCCAAGCCCTCCGCCGGCGCGGCGTCACCATCGCCGGCTTCGCCGCCATCGGCAATCACGTCAGCATCGCCCCCGGCGCGCATCTGCAAAACGTCATCGCCCTCGACAACGCCGTGATCGCCGCGAACGCCCGCATCACCAATGCCATCCTCGCCCCCCACGTCCACGCCACCGGCGCCGTCCGCCGCCTCGCCGTACCCCTCGCACACGCCAACGACCCCGATTTCCTTGCCATCGCAAAGCGCCTGCGCTGGCCCGCCGCCACCACCGTCGTGCAACCCCTCGCCCCTCGCGGCTCCGCCCGCACCTTCACCCGCCTCGTCAACGGCCGCCAACGCGTCATCGTCATGCGCCACGGCCAGTCTTCCAGTCCTGGCGCGGAGCGCCCCGAAAACGCGCGCTTCGTCTCCCACGCCCGCTTTTTGTCGAACCTCGGCATCCGCGTCCCCCGCGTCTTGCTCGACATGCCCGACTCCCACCTCGCCGTCGTGGAAGATCTGGGCGAACGCGATCTCGCCCTGGAAATCCGCGGCGCCTCCGCCGCAAAGGTTCTGCGCACCTACCAGCGGGTCATCCCCGCCGTCGCCCACTGGCACCGCGTCACCGGCCCCGCCGCCCGCCGCCATCGCCTCGCCCTCGAGCCCGCGTTTTCCCTGGATCTCTACCGCTGGGAACGCGAACTCTTTTCCACCCACTACCTCGCGGGCCGCCTCAATCTCCCCAAACGCGCCAGCGCCGCCGCCCTGCGCGACCTCAGCCGCGTCGCCACCCGCCTCGCCGCAGAACCCACCACCCTCGTCCACCGCGACCTGCAATCCACCAACATCCTCTTCGCCAAAACCCACCCCGCCTTCATCGACTTCCAGGGCATGCGTCTCGGCCCCGCCGTCTATGACCTCGCCTCGCTCCTCGCTGATCCCTACGTCATGCTCCCGTCAAAAACCCAATCCGCCCTCCTCGATCAATACATCGCCGCCTCCAACATCACCGCCCCCGCCCCCTTCCGCGACGCCTTCTGGCACGGCGCCGTCCAACGCCTCGTTCAGGCCCTCGGCGCCTACGGCCGCTTGAGCCGCCTGCCCGGTACCGCCGCCTTCGCCCAATACATTCCCCCCGCGCTGGAGATGCTGGACCGCGCCCTCTCCCATCTGTATACTTTGCACAACATGCAAAGTTTCGTGCGCCAATTACGCAACATCGAAGCCTCACGAGGTGCCGCATGAACCAGCTCAAGATCGCCACAATGCAGGCCGACCGCACGTCGACATTCAACATTCAAAAATCGTCAATCTGCGGTTCTCCCCTCATCGTCTGTCTTTGCCTTCTCCTCCTCCTCGCCCCCGCCTGCTCCCGCATCGACGACAAACCCCAGGCCGCCGCGCCTTCGCAAGCCCCACAGGAAAAATCAACGGCCACCCTGATGATCGAAGGCGTCACCGGTAAGGCCGCCGTGGATGCCGGGCAGCGCGCCACCGCCACCCTCGAAAAAGCCAAAGCCACACACAACGCCGACGCCGAGGAAGCCGGAGCCTACTAACCCGCCGCCGGCAATCCGATGCGAGAACTGCCAGAAAAACCCGTTCGTAGTAACGCCGTAAGGCGTGTTCGTGCGCGGCAAATGACTTTTCAACGGGCCGCCAGGAGGATGCCACATGCGTAATTCAAAATTGAGCTGGGTCGTGTTTGTGGTCCTCGGAGCGCTGATGTACTACCTGCGCTATGAAGGCGGCCTCAATCGCAACCACGTGCAGCAGCTGATCACCATCGGCCCCTATGTGCTGCTGGTGCTCCACGTCACGCTCGTCTTGATGGCCTTTCAGGACGACATCTTCCAGGGAATCCTCTCGCTGCTCGTCCCCCTCTATTCCTTCTACTGGCTCTTCCTGGTGAGTGACGCCTTCCTCCTGCGCGCCATCGTGGCCGGATTATGCGTCGGTATCGGGATGGATTCCCTCGCCTTCTACCAGGCCTGGTTTAACAGCCTTACAAGCGGCGGAAAAACCTTCATCGAATCCGGCGGCGGCGACATCTGATTCTGGAACCTTGTCGTCCGAATTCTCCCGCATCCTTTTAGCCTTTGCGGGAGCATTCCATAAAATCCGAAATCGCCCGAGTCCCCGAAGCTTGCCCGCCGTAGGCGGGGGCGATGGCAAACGCACACCGCTTTCAGGCAACCAGCCACTTTAGCACGCCCGCTGCTCCACCCACCGCACCAGCCGCTCCGCCACCTCACGCTTGGACATCAACGGCCACGCCTCCGGCGCCGCATCCGGCGTCACCAGCGTCACCTGATTGTCATCCACCTCGAACCCCGCATCGCCCCGTGACACGTCGTTCGCCACCACGGCCTCAAGCCCCTTCGCCACCAGCTTGCGCTGCGCATACTCCACCACGTGCTCCGTCTCCGCCGCGAACCCGATAAAAAGTCGCTCGCCCTTCAACGGCAGCACACTCTGCAACACATCCGGCGTGCGCTCCAACTCCAGCGTCGCGGAGGTCACATCCTTCTTCTGCTTCTGCGCCGCAAAGGTCTTGGGACGCCAGTCCGCCACCGCCGCCGCCATGATCAACACCTCGCACCCCGGCACATGCCCCCGCACCGCCACCAGCATCTCCTCCGCCGTGCCGATCCGCACCGTCTTCACCCCCGCCGGCGATGGCAAACTCACCGGCCCCGTGATCAACGTCACGTCATGCCCCCGCCCCGCCGCCGCCACCGCAATCGCAAACCCCATCTTGCCCGACGACCGGTTCGATAAATACCGCACCGGATCAATCGCCTCCCGCGTCGGCCCCGCCGTAACCAAAATGCGCATAGAATTCCCCAACAAACCCGTTCGTAGTAACGCCGTCCTTGTCCGCCGTAGTCACGCAGCACGAAAGCGGAAGGCGTTCCCTGCCGAATTGCTATTCCCATCCAAAACCCGTTCGTAGTGACGCCGTCAGGCGTCATCCATGCCCCCGCCTGGGTGGCCCGTGCGCTCCAGGTTTACCCCGCTCCAAGCGGGCGCGGGCTTCATCAGCACTCTGCTAAAACCCCTACGAAGCCGCATAGTATTCCTGCCGCATCCCACTCACGCAAGCGCCGTTTTAACATGGAAATACCAGCCCGCCCACTTCCCCGCCTCTCATCCCCCAATCTGCAACATTCAATTTTCAATCTTCAATTCCCCCCAAACCCCTGCTAGCCTGTCCGTACATGACGACCACCACCACCACCCCCATCTTTACCATCGGCGCTGAGGGCATCGACACCGCCAAACTCGTGGAGGAAATCCGCCAGGCCGTCGCCGAAAAAACCGCCGCGGGCCGCTACGCCGATGCCCGCATCGCCCGCGCGGAACGCATGAACCTCGTGAACCTGAAGAACGAGGAGGAATTTATCGATTTCTACCTCGCCGGCCTCCAGGACGCCATCTTCGTCGATATCAATGATTTCGAAATCGTCGAACGCCGCGCGCGCCTCGGTTCCCTCCTCGTGGCCCTTAAAAAGACCATCTGGAAATTGCTGAAATTCTACACCTACCGCCTCTGGTCCCAGCAAAACCTCGTCAACGGCCTCCTGCTCTCCGCCCTCGAAACCACCGAACACCGCCACCGCACCCGCATCAAGGACCTCGAAGCCCGCATTGCCGGACTGGAAAAAGAAATCCGAAATCCGAAATCCGAAATCCGAAATAAATCCGAATTTCCAAACGAATAAACCGGAATTGAATTCCGATTTTCCGCATTTCGAATTTCGAATTTGTTTCGGATTTCGAGTTTCGGATTTCGGATTTTCTTAATCGTGCCCCCTCCCCGCAAAATCGCTTTCGTCTCCCCGCGCTTCCCCGAAGGCGCCACCATCGGCGGCGCGGAAACCCTCCTGCGCACCCTCGCCGGCTATGCCGTCGCCGCCGGCCTGGACGTGACCTTCCTCACCACCTGCGCCCGCAACCATTTCACCTGGGCCAACGAGGTCCCGCCCGGCACACGCACCATTGACGGCATCCGCGTCCATTTCTTCCCCGTGGATTCAGACCGCGATATCGAATCTTTCCTGCGCGTGCAGGAACGCATCAGCCGCGGCACGAAAGTTACCCTCGACGACGAAATGCTCTGGCTCAAGAATAACGTCAACAGCGCCGCGCTCATCAATCACCTAAAAACCGAAGGCGCCACCTACGAGCGCATCATCATCGGCCCCTACCTCTTCGGCCTCACCTACTTTGCCGCCGCCGTCGATCCGCGCCGCACCGTGCTGGTCCCCTGCCTGCACGACGAGGCCTTCGCCTATCTCGAATCCTTCGCCAGCATGTTCCGCGATGCGCGCACGATCATGTTTAATTCCGCGCCGGAACGCGACCTCGCGGCACGCCTCTTCGGTGAGCCCATGGAAAAAATGCCCGTCGTGGGCATGGGCATCCCGCCCTTCGACGCCGCCCCCGACGCCTTCGCCCGCCAGAACAAACTCACCACGCCCTATGTGATCTATTCCGGCCGCCGCGAACCCCTCAAAGGCACACCCCTGCTCCTCGCCTATCTGGATACCTTCCGTCAGCGCACGCAGCGTCAGATCAAACTCGTCCTCACCGGCAGCGGCCAGATCGAACCCCCGCCCTCCCTCGCGCCGCACATCGTGGATCTCGGATTCGTGGATGAACCCACCAAGCGCAACGCCATGGCCGGCGCGCTGGCCTTCTGCCATCCGTCCGTGAATGAAAGCTTCGGCATCGTCCTGCTCGAATCCTTCATGGCGGGCACCCCCGGCCTCGTGCACGCCGGCAGCGCCGTGCTGCAACACCAATGCCGCGCCTCGAACGGCGGACTCTGGTTCCGCAACTATCCCGAATTCGAGGAGTCTTTAAGCCTGCTCTGCGACCAGCCCGATCTGCGCCGCGCCCTCGGCGCCGCCGGCCGCCGCTACGTCCAATCCGAATTCGCCCCCCCCCGCATCACGGAAAAACTCCTCACCGCCCTCGCCGGGTAATTCATCCGAAAGGTCTGGAGTCGGCCGTCCCGGCCGATTTCCTGAATGGGAGGGGCGAGCGCCGCGAGCCCGCATTGCTCGCACCTCTTGGGAGGGGCGAGCGCCGCGAGCCCGCATTGCCCGCACCTCTTGGGAGGGGCGAGCGCCGCGAGCCCGCATTGCTCGCGCCTCTTGGAAGGGGCCGCCGCCTGGCCGCCCAAAGGCCAGCCTCACGTCGACGACGCGCTCGCATCTTCATCGCCGCGCGCGGACGTATCAAGCCTGGCGAGCACCGCCGTCGCTTCCAGCAACAACTTGCGCAGCGCCTCGGCCTGCGCGCCAACCGCGGTCAGACGCCCGTCAGTCGCCCCTGCCTGAACTGCCGCCGTGTTTGCTTGCAGTTGTTCGATCTTGGCTTCGAGCTCAGAAATACGGCCTTCCGCCGCCGCAAGCGACTTGCGCAGGTTCAGAATCCGGATCTCCTGCTCCTCGTCGCTGCTGTCAATATCCGTGACTTCCATGCCCTCGGGAATCGGCACGTCAACGTACTGACCGCAATCCGTGCAGGGAATGCTCAAACCCGCGCCACGGTAATCAATCGCCAGACTCTTGGCGCAATTGGGACAGTCGAAGATGATGTCGGTTTCCTTGATTTCGTTGGAATCCCGATAAAAATTCACCATCGCCAACTCCTTCTCTTCCGAGACTGCCCGTTGCATCCAAACTATAGATTCGCCCCGCCAAATTCGCAATGTTTTTCCGGGAGGGGCGGCCGCCTGGCCGCCCTACCGTCCTTCCGCCGCCCGCAAATCCGCAATTTCCAGCTCCACCGCCCCGCCCCCGTTGAACCAGTTTTCCCGCAATTGAAACACCACATCGAACTCGCCCTCGGGAAACGCGTATGCACCCAGGTTGAAACCCACCGCCTCAATTTGACTCCCACCTTGGACAATCGTCATTTTTAAATGGCGCGCATCCTTGCCCACCCGCCGCGGCGGCCCCGCCAACCGCACGTTGCGCACACCCCAGTGCGGCTCGGGATTCCCCGCGCCCAACGGGCGCAACCGGTTCAATGCCCCCATCAGCCGGTCATCCGCCTCCCCCAGCCCGATCCACGCATCCACCGTCTGCGTCGGCCGCAAATCCCGCCCCGCCAGCCGCGCTCGGCACGCCGCGTCGAACCGCGCCCGAAACGCCTGGAATTGCGACGCCTCCACCTCAACCCCCGCCGCCATCTTGTGCCCGCCAAATTTCACCAGCAAATCCGCGCAGTCCCCCAACACCTCCAGCACGTCGAGCGATTCGATGCTGCGGCACGACCCCCGCCCCCGCCCATCCTCATCAAACCCCACCACCACCGCCGGCCGCGCAAATCGCCCCACTAGCCGCGACGCCACAATCCCCACCGTCCCAATGTGCCACCCCGGCTGCCCAACCACCGCGCTGTACAAAACCCCCTGGCGCAGCGCCTCCGCCATGTCCGATTCCGCCTCCACCAGAATGTCATCTTCAATGGATTTCCGCTCACGGTTGGCCGCCTCCAATTGCTGCGCGCGCACCACCGCTTTTTGCCGGTCATCCGTGAGCAACAATTCCAACGCCACCGCCGCATCTCCCAGCCGCCCCGCCGCATTCAACCGCGGCCCGATGATGTACCCGATATGGTACGTATCGATCTGGCGCTGCCGAATTTTGGCCGCATCCAGAATCGCGCGTATCCCAAGTCGCGGCGCCGTGTTCAGCCGCCGCAACCCATGGCTGGCAAAGATGCGGTTCTCCCCCAGCAGCGGCACCACATCCGCCACCGTCGCCACCGCCACCAAATCCAGAAAATCGCGCAAATCGAGCGCGCGCGCCGCCGCACACCCATCCTGCATGCCACGTTTGACGAGCGCATGGCACAGCTTGAACGCCACCCCCACCCCCGCCAGCATCGACGCCGGATGATCCGCCACGAGCTTGGGATTCACAATCGCCAGCGCCGGGGCTGGCGCACCGTCCGGCTCATGGTGATCGGTGACGACCACATCAATCCCACGCCCCGCCGCCCGCCGCACCGCCTCCGTCGAGCCCGTCCCGCAGTCCACCGTGACGATCAGCGTCGGCGCCGCCGCCATGTTTCCCAGGCAATGCTCCAGCGCGCCCACACTGAACCCGTACCCATGTTCGAGCCGGTTGGGTAAAAATGGCGTGACCTTCGCGCCGAGCCGGCGCAACACGTCCGTCAGCAGCGTGGTGCTGCAAACGCCATCCACGTCGTAGTCGCCAAACACCACCAGCGCTTCCCCGCCCGCGATCGCGTGCCAGATGCGCGCCACCGCCGCCTCCATGTTGGGCATCGCAAAGGGATCAGCAAGATCGCCCAGCCGCGGATTGAGAAATTGCTCGGTGGGCCCCGCCTCCACATGCCCGCGCGCAACGAGCACGGTCGCCACGGGTATCGGTAATTTCAGTGCCCCCGCCAGCGCCCGCGCCACGGCCTCGTCCACCGCCGGAGTCACCCACCGCTTGCGTGGAAATGCACCAGCCAATGTTCCACTCCTTGAATAAGTGCCAAACGAACGGGAGGGGCGGCCGCCTGGCCGCCCTATTCGCGCCTCCCCAACTCCCGCCCCGTCCTCGCCGTGATGTAGTGTCGCGCGTCGGCGCGCGATCCCCGCCCCTACTTCGCCGCCCCAAACTCCGGCCGCTTGTTGCGGTGGAACAGCAACGCCACCGGCGTCGCCACGTAGACCGTCGAATAGGTCCCCGAGATCAACCCGATGAACATCGCCAGCGCGAAGTCAAACATCGACCCGCCGCCGAAAATCAGCAGCATCACCACCGTGATCAACACCGTGAACGACGTCAGAATCGTCCGGCTCAGGGTCTGGTTGATCGCCAGGTTGCAGAGGTCCCGCACGGGCTTGCTGCGGTCGAGCCGGATGTCTTCGCGAATACGGTCGAAGATCACGATCGTGTCGTTCACCGAGTAACCCACGATCGTCAGCAACGCCGCCACGATCGGCAGGCTCATCTGCCGCCCGAACAGCGCGAAAATGCCGATGGTCACCAGCACGTCATGCACCAGCGCCACGATCGCGCCCATCGCGAAGCCGATCTCGAAGCGGATCCACACATAGATAATAATCCCGACCAGCGAAAGCAGCAGCGCCTTGGTGGCGCGCCCGCTCATCTCTTTGCCCACCTGGCTGCCGACCTGATCTTCCTGGTCCAGCGCGAAGCCCGCCTCCGGGAACGTCTTCGCCATGACTTCTTTGGTCACATCCGCCGCCGTGCGTTCGCCCACCATGGCCGTCCCCACCTGCACGATCAACCGCGGCGTGCCACCGCCCTCAAGGGCATGCTGGTACTGGATCATCGGCCCGGACACGCCCGCCCCTTCGATGCCCTTGCGTAATTCTTCCGGCGCCACTTCCTGCTGGTAGGAGTAGGTCAGCGACGCGCCGCCCGTAAAATCCACCGCGAATACCGTGCCCGGATTGCGTGTCCCGCGCGCCACCATCAACGCCCAGGTCACGGCGATCAGCACCACGGAAACCGTCCCGCACAATTTGCCCCATTTCAGAAAATCGATGTTCGGTGTCTTGAACAAATGCATCATCTTGAGCGTCTTGACTTTGCCCGAGGAATCGATCAGGCCGAGGATCAGCTTGGTCACCACGATCGCGGTGAACATGCTCATGATGATGCCCGCCGAAAGCGTCACCGCATAGCCGCGGATCGGTCCGGAGCCGAAGATGAACAGAATCACGCCGGTCAGCAGCGTCGTCAGGTTCGAATCCAGAATCGCC
>CAMFEP010000086.1 GCA_945949405.1 Kiritimatiellales bacterium | reverse complement strand
GGGGCGGGCGCATGCGGGGCGTCGGGTGGTTGATCATTCATGGCGGCAGCATCCGGAGGCATTCCGGGTCTAAGACTTTCCGCGGGGCTTGATCAACGCGAAGAAGCGGTCCTGATATTCCTCGAAAAGCCCGTATTCCTGGAGGCGTTTGCCCAGGGCGGTGGCGAGGGTCGGGTTGCGGCTGGCTTCCAGGAAGGCGCGCTCGATTTCGGCACGGATACCTTTTGGGACGCCGCCGGATTCTTCGAACATGTGGCGTTGGGTGAGTTGTTGCACGTTGGTGTGCGCCGAGCCCTGGACCACTTCCCAGAAGAGTTTGATCAGGCACACGTCCCAGGGATCGTCGACCCCGGCGACGACGGCGCTCAAGGGATCGCCTTTTTTGCGCACGAGATTTTGCACGCGCTCGAGGACGGTCTTTTTATCGTCGGTCACGATTTCCTCAGTGAAGGATTCCTGGCGCAGTCGGTAGCCGTACTGGAGGATGCGGATGTCCTTTTCGTGGCTTTTGAGCCAGTCGACATAGCGCGTGGCCTCCTCGCCGAAGCCTTCGAGGAGCGTTTTCGAGTAGGCTTGTGGCGTGATGATCTGGGGCTGGCTGGCGAGCATGCGGCCCTCGCGGATGCGCACCTGACCGACGGCGTCCATGAGTTCGCTGACGAGATGGTAGTGCAGGACGGTGGTGCCGAAGGTTTCGAGGTGCCGGGTGGGCATGACCACGATTTCGGTGTTGTTCACCGCGTACCAGAAATCGAATGTATTGCGCCCTTTCATTCGCGGATTGAATCAGTTTGTTAGGCGTAAATAAAGGTCATTCGGCATCGGTGTTCAACTCGATCGTGACGGGGCCATCGTTGATCAGTTCCACCTCCATTGAGGCGCCGAAGCGGCCGGTGGCGACGCGATCCGGGCCGAGGCTGGCGCGCAGGGCCTCGACATAGTGGTTGTAGAGGCGATCGGCGAGGTCGGGGGGGGCGGCGCGGATGAAGCTGGGGCGGTTGCCCTTGCGCGTGTCGGCGTAGAGGGTGAATTGGGAGATCACGAGGACGCCGCCGCCGATGTTTTGGAGGGAGAGGTTCATCTTGCCGGTGGCATCGGCAAAGACCCGCAGAGCGATGGTTTTTTGGGCGAGGTGGGTGGCGGCGGCCTCGTCATCCCCGGCGCGGACGCCGACGAGGATCACGAATCCCCGACCGACCTGGCCCACGGTTTCGCCATCGATGCGCACGGCGCCGCGGCTGGCGCGCTGGATGAGGATTTTCATTTGGGGGGAATCAGAACGCGAAGAGGGAAGGATGACAAGTGAAAAGGTCCTGCTTTGTGAGGATCTGGATTGGGGATTCACCACGGAGGCACGGAGACACGGAGGGGCGGCGGACTGAGGTTCGCACATGATTTTCCCGCCGGTGGCTGGAAAATCATGTGCTCACGGTGGGGGAAGTGAGACGGAAGAGAGTGTGGAGGCTGCTCCTCCGAAAACTCCGTGCCTCTGTGTCTCCGTGGTGAGTCCGATTCCCAAAGGTTGGCGAAGCCAACCGAAGCCAGGAGGGCCGTGGCGGCCCGAAGGCGAAGGTTGGTCGGGGCGCCGGGATTTGAACCCGGGACCTTTTGAACCCCATTCAAACGCGCTACCAGGCTGCGCTACGCCCCGCGAAGGAATTGACGATCCGCCTTCGCCCAAGTGGCTACGGCGGACAAGTTTCCGATTGCAGATTGACGATTGGGGTTTCTGCAATCGGGGGGCACGCTAACAGCTCCGCTTGCAATCTTCAATCGGCAATCTTCAATTTTCTTCGACAATGACCTTGGAGCGCAGGTCAGCGACGTAGGCGGCGATGGCTTCGCCGCGCCGGGCATGGCGCAGAAATTCGCGCACTTTTTCGCGAACCTCGTCGAAATCCGCGGGTCCGCCATCCTCGTGGCCCGTCTTGAAGATGATGTGAAAGCCGAACTGGCTTTCGAGGATTTCGCTTAACGTGCCGACTTCCATCGAGAAAACGGCCTGGTCAAATTCGGGCACCATCATACCCCGGCTGAACCAGCCCAAGCTGCCGCCGGCCTGTTTGCCGCTGGGGCAGTCGGAATGGATTGACGCCTGATCCGCAAACACCGAGCCCTGCGTGATGTCGCGCCGGATTTTTTCCAGCTTGGCGAGGGCCGTGGCGCGTTCGGGAGTGTTTTTGGCATCGAATTTGATCAGAATATGTTGGGCCGACGCGCGCGGTGGCTTGCTGTATTCCGTGGTGTGCGCTTCAAAATGGGCGCGGACATCATCTTCCTTGGGCTCGGGCATCCCGCTGGTGATGCGCTCTACGAGCAAATCGACCCGGCGGCCCTGCACGATGCCCGCGCGGATGGATTGCTCCGTGACGTTTTGCTTGGGGAGCAGGGCATCGAAGGCGGCGCGGCCGCCGCACTGGGTGACGATCTCGTTGAATTTTTCCAGCACATCCTCGTCCGGCACCTGGATGTCGAGGCGCGCGGCCTCGTCGAGCAGCAGCTTGGCGCCGATGGCCTGCTGTTTGGCGCGCTCGCGCAGGACGTCGATCTGGTTGCGGATTTCCGACTCGGACAGGTGCTCGGCATAGAAGCGGATCAAGCGTCCGAGTTCGTACTCGACCGCCTCCGAAGGGATGACTTTGCCGTTCACGCGAATGGTCATGGGGCGGGACTGTAGCGGAAAGAGGGGGACAGGAAAACCACGAAGATCAAGGCGTGCCTGCCATGCTTTGTATCGCGTTATCGGTGGGGGCACGCCTTACGGCGTTACTACGAACGGGCCATCCGGCTGTGCCTGCGACGGGAAATCCCCAAATTCAAAATTTGAAATCTCCAAATCCGGCGCGGTAGGGTAAGACCCCATGGAGGCGGCGGGGGGCATGGCGTAGTGTGCATCCAGTTGTAGTGCATGCGAGAGGGTGTTAATCTTTCTTGCAGGCAGGGCAGGGGTGTTATGTGGGAACAAACCGAAGGAGTGATGAGCTATGCGTAAATATCTGTGTATCGCGCTGGCGCTGGCGGCGTGGGTGGCGTGTGGGATTGAAGCGCGCGCGGAAGGCGGGCCGCATCGGATTGGCGCCGGCGTGAACTACTGGGTTGCGCTCGATGACGTGGACGAGGCCTTCGACGACAATGGCTTGGGGTACGTCTTGAGCTACCAGTACAAAAAGGATCTGGTCGGCCTCGGGATTGATGCCGAGCTGTTGCCGGATCGTTTCGGCGAGGACACCTATGCGCCGCAGGCCTATGTGATTGTGGGCAATGCGATTTACGCGGGCGCGGGCATTGGCTGGCTGTATCATGACGGTGAAGGCGAGGGCGAATTCTCGGATGATCCGTTCTATAGTTTTCGCGCGGGCATCGACTTGGCGCTGCTGGGGCCGTTGCATCTGGACATCTACGGCCAGTATCGTTTCGAAGCCACGGAGCAGTTGAGCGATTCCCAATCGGACCTCGACACCGACACGGTGTATCTTGGCGCGGCGGTGCGCATGGCGCTGTAAGGCAAGGAAGTTGCGAGAATCCCGATTGGCCACGAAAGGCGCAGAAAGCGCAAAACGGCCTGTCGAGTATGCAAGAGCGCGGCGGAACTTCCGCCGCGCTCTTTTTTTATTCGGGGATCACGAGGCGGTAGCCGATGCCGGTTTCCGTGCGGATCCAGGTGGGGTTGAAACCCGCATCGGCGAGTTTTTTGCGCAGGTGGGCGTAGACCCGCGTGTATTGGGATTGCTCCTGTGCCTGGGGGCCCCACACGTCGCGCAGCATCTGGCGCTGGATCTGACGCCCCACCCGGCCTTCAGATGGTTATCGATGATCGCTTACTTCATCGCTGCCGCGAAGCGGGTGGCCACGGCGTCCCAGTTTACGACGTTCCACCAGGCCGCGATGTAGTCGGGGCGGCGGTTCTGGTACTTCAGATAGTAGGCGTGCTCCCAGACGTCCAGCCCGAGGATCGGCGTGCCGCCGTTTTCCATGATCGGGTTGTCCTGGTTCGGGGTGCTGGTGATTTCGAGTTTCTTGTTCTTCACGATCAGCCAGGCCCAGCCGCTGCCGAAGCGTTTCACGCCGGCGTCGGCGAAGGCGGCCTTGAAGGCGTCGAGGCTGCTGCTCAAGGCGTTGATCGCGGCGGCGAGATCGCCCGTGGGGGCGCCGCCCTTGCCGGGGCCCATGATTTCCCAGAACAGGCAGTGGTTCACGTAGCCGCCGCCGTTGTTACGCACGACGCCGCGGATTTTTTCAGGCACGGCGGCGAGGTTGGTGATGATCGACTCGACGGTCGGCTGTTTTTCCAAGTCCGTGCCGGCGATGGCGTTGTTGAGGTTCGTCAGGTAGGCGTTGTGGTGTTTGCCGTGATGGATTTCCATCGTGGTCTTGTCGATGTAGGGCTCCAGCGCGTCGGCGGCGTAGGGGAGTTTGGGAAGTTGGAAGGCCATGGTGTGTCTCCTTTGCGGGTTGGTTACTAGACTCGGATTAAGCTGTCCGGTTTGGTGGGTTCTGTCAAGCCGGGGGTGGGGATTAGGGCGGCCAGGCGGCCGCCCCTCCCGACTTTTCGATGATTAGAACTGGTCGAAGACGATCATGTCGGGTTTGACGCCGAGGGTGGTTAGCATTTTGGTGACGGCGCGGATCATCATGGGTGGGCCGCAGAGGTAATACTCGATTTCGGCGGGGGTGGGATGCTGGGCCAGGTACTGATTCAGCACGACCTGGTGGATCAGGCCGACGGGGCCGCTCCATTGGTCTTCTGGTTGCGGTTCGCTCAAGGCGATGTTGAACGAGAAATTTGGATTTTTGTGGGCGATGGCGCGAAAGTCGTCTTCGTAGAAAATTTCGCGGCGGGAGCGCGCGCCGTACCAGAAGGTCACCTTACGTTGCGTGTGCTGGGTGTGAAAAAGGTGGAAGAGATGGCTGCGCAGGGGGGCCATGCCGGCACCGCCGCCGATGTAGACCATCTCGCGCTCGGTTTCCTTGATGAAAAAATCGCCGAAGGGGCCGGTGACGGTGAGCGGGTCGCCGGGGCGCAGGCTGAAGAGATAGGACGAGGCGATGCCCGGGGGCGCGCCGGGTCCTCCGGGTGGCGTCGAGATGCGGACGTTGAGGATGATGTGGTTGCCCTCCGCGGGATGGTTGGCCATGGAATAGGCACGGAAGGTGGGGGCTGTGGCGACGGATGACAATTTCATAAAGTTCATTTTTTCCCAGTCGCCGCGGTAGGTTTCCGGGATGTCGAAGGCGGTGAAGGGGATATTGTGGGGCGGGATGTCGATCTGGATGTAGCCGCCGGGGCGGAAGCAGAGGGGCTCGCCGGCCGGCAGGGCGAGAACGAGTTCCTTGATGAAGGTGGCGACGTTGCGGTTCGAGACAACGGTGCAGGGCCAGCGGCGGGCATCGAACGCAAAACTGGGAAGGATCACCGACATATTTTCGCGTACGGGAACCTGGCAAGCGAGGCGGGTGCCGCGTTCCTGCTCGGGCTTTTTCAGCAGGCGCAATTCGGCGGGCTGCAAGTCGCCACCGCCGGCGGGCACCTGGCATTTGCATGTTGAGCAAATGCCATTTCCGCCGCAAGCGGAGGGCATGAAGAGGTTTTCCGCTGCGAGTGTGGCGAGGAGCGGGCGGCCCGGTTCCACCTGAAGGGTTGTGCGGCCGTTGTTGATGTCGATGTTGACCATACGAAGCGCGAAACTATGCGGGGGAGAGGGGTGCCTGTCAATCATTGGGGGCGTATATTGGCCGCGAAAAGTCGCCCAGCAGCAGAGCATAGCTCGCTGCTGGGCAGGCAAAAGGCGCAAAAACAAACGGCGCGGGAAACCGCGCTGCTCCGAGGCTTACTGGGAATGGGCGGTTGATGCGGGGGTGCGCGGTGGAGTAGCATAGCGGGCTGGGAGTTGCGGGAATGTGGGAAACTGAAACGAACTTAACGCTGGTGGGGATTGCCCTGTACACGCTGGCCTCGGTGCTGGCCGTGACGGCGCTGCTGCGGCCCTCGCGGCGGATTGAGCGCTGGGCGCTGGTGCTGGCGGCCTGCGGGGCCGTACCGTTGCTGCTGGTGATGGTGCTGCATGGCTTCAGGGCCGGCCATGTGCGCGCCCTGTCGCGCTTCGAAGCCTTTGTCGTATACGGCGTTTTCCTGACCGTTGCCTACCTCGTGATGTGTGCACGGCGTCCGCGTGCTTCGGGGCTGTCCACGTTTGTGATTCCCTACGTCACGGTCGTGCTGATCCTTGGCCTACCCGCGATCCGCTCGGATGCCGTGCTCGCGCCGCAGATTCAGAACAGCTGGCTGAAGATGCACATCGTGACCGCGTTTTTGGGGTATGCGAGCTTCTCGCTCGCGGCGGTGATGGCGCTGGCGTATCTGCTCCAGGACCGCAACCTCAAACGCAAGGACTTTGGCGCGCTCACCACGCGGCTACCGGCATTGGAAACACTCGACCGGCTGATGAGCGTGCAGGTTGGGATCGCGTTTCTGATGTTGACGGTGTCGATCGTGCTGGGCGTGCTGCTGGTGCGGTTGACGGGGGGCGGCGAGGAATGGGTCACGGACCCCAAGGTCGTCGCCACGGTGCTGACCTGGTGCGTGTTCGCCGCGCTGGTGCATATGCGCGCCTGGGCCAACCGCCATGGCCGCCGACTGGCGCTGGTGATCCTGATGGGTCTGCTCTGTCTGCTTTTCGCCTTCATCGGGGTGCATGTGGTGGCGCATTCGGTGCATGACTACTTGCAGGTTGGGGGGCGGTGACGGCCATGAAACTGGCGATGCTGGGCATCAACTTCAAAACGGCGCCGGTGGCGGTGCGAGAGCGCCTGGCCTTTTCCGCGCAACAGGTGCCGGCGATCTTGGCGCGGCTTGGCGAGCTTTTGCCGGGCGTGGAGCGCGTGTTGCTGTGCACCTGCAACCGCACCGAACTGTATGTGGGGAGCCGTGTGGCGTTGCCGGATGGCGAGGCGCTGCGACGCGCGTTGCTTGAAGATTGCGGCGAGGTGGACCAGGCCGCGCTCGCCGACGCGTTTTACAGCAAGCACGACGCAACGGCCGCCGAGCACCTATTCGCCGTGGCGGCGAGCCTTGACTCCATGGTGGTGGGCGAAACGGAAGTGCTCGGGCAGGTGAAGCAGGCCTACGCCATGGCCACGGATCTGGGCGCGGTCGGTCCGGCGCTGCATCCCGTGTTCCAGTCCGCATTGCGCGTGGCCAAGCAGGTGCATGCGGAGACGGGGATCAGCCGCGGGCGCGTCTCCGTGAGTTCGTTGGCGGTGGAGTTCACGGAGCGTATTTTTGACGACCTCGCGGCCAAGACGGTGATGATCGTGGGCGCGGGGGAGACCGCCGAGCTGGCGCTGCGCAGCCTGGTGGAGCGCGGCGTGCGCGACGTGCTGATTTTCAATCGTTCGCCCGAGCGCGCGGCAACGCTGGCCGCGCCGCATGCCGGCAAGGCGATTCCGTTTGAGTTGCTCATGGATTACCTGGCGCGCGCGGATCTGGTGCTGGCCTCGACCAGTTCGCCACATCCCTTGATCTGGGCGGCGGACGTGCGGCGTGCCGTGGTGGAGCGGCGTGGGAAGCCCATGCTCTTGATTGATCTGTCGGTGCCGCGCAACATCGACCCGGCCGTGGCCGGGTTGGAGAACGTCTATCTGTACCACATTGATGATTTGCAAAAAGTCGCCGCGGAAAATCTGGCCAACCGCGGGGACGGCGTGGCCCGGGCGTGGGAATTGGTACGCGAGGGGGCGCATGCGCTGGCCGCGGTGACGGAGACCGGGGACCTGCGCACCTTGCTGAAGGCGTTTGATGAACAGTCCACGCGCATGCGCGAGGAGGCGGTGCGCCTGTGTCTGGCGCGCCCGGGGCTGTCGGGACTTCCGGAGGCCGGGCGGGAGGAAGTTGCCGCGATGGCAGACAAACTCGTGCGCAAGATGCTGGCGCAGCCGCGCGAGTCGCTCAAGGCGGCGGCGCGTAACGGGCGCTGGGATGAATATGCGCGCGTGGCGCGCGATTTATTCCGCCTGGACCGTGATCCCAGGGAGCCGTTATGACGCCTTCTGCGGGTGGCGCGGCGATCCGGGTGGGCACGCGCTCGAGCCGGCTGGCGCTGATTCAAGCGCGCGTGGCGATTGCGACGCTGCAAGGGCTGGTGCCGGGGTTGCGCTTCGAGGACATTGCGATGTCATCCCCGGGGGATCGCGACCTTGGCGCGGATTTGCGGACGAGCCCGCCGGATTTTTTCACGCGTGATCTGGATGATGCCCTACGGCGCGGCGCGATCGATTGTGCCGTACACAGCGCCAAGGACATGTCCGATCCGCTGCCGGTGGATTTGGATTGGTGCTGGCTGCCGGATGGGGAGGATGAGCGCGATGTGATCGTGTGCGCGCGCGGGTGCGGGGTGGAAGCGTTGCCGGAAGACTTGCGCATTGGCGTGAGCAGCGCGCGGCGCGAGGCCTGGTGCCGGACGCGCTTTCCGCGCGGGCGGTTGCTGCCCATCCGCGGCACAATCGAGCAACGATTGGGACAACTCGACGCGGGGCAGTTCGATTGCGTGATCATGGCGGCGGCGGCGCTTCACCGGCTCGGGTTGCGCGAACGCATCACGGCCTATATTGCGCGGGATGAGCTGGCCCTGCCGGATGGCCAGGGCGCGCTGGCCATGACGTTTCGTGCCGGGGACGCGCGATTTTTGCGGCTGCGGAGTTTGTTCGTCAAGGCGGTGACCTTTGCCGGGGCGGGCGCGGGGAATGTGGGCGAATGCACGCTCTGGACCATGCGCGCGCTGCAACGCGCCGATGTGTGCTTGTACGATGCGCTGCTCGATCCCACGACGCTGGAAATTTTACCGGCGCGGGCGCGGCGGGTGGATGTCGGAAAACGGGCTGGAAAGCCAAGTCCGCGCCAGGCGGATATCTCGGCGCTGTTGGCGAATTATGCACGGCAGGGCTGGCGCGTGGTGCGTTTGAAGGGTGGCGATCCGGGCGTGTTTGGGCGGCTAGCGGAGGAAGTGGATGCGCTGGATGCG
>CAMFEP010000085.1 GCA_945949405.1 Kiritimatiellales bacterium | reverse complement strand
CAATCCCGTGCGATTTCTGGTGATGCCGCGGCTGGTGGCGATGATCATCATGACGCCGTTGCTGTCGTTTTACACATGCATGATGGGGGTGCTTGGTGGCGGGATTGTGGGGGCGACGCAACTGGGGGTATCCTGGTCGGCCTACATTGACAACGGCACGACCAATGCGGAGCTCAAGGATTTGTACGTGGGGCTTTTCAAGGCGATCTTGTTTGGGATCATCATCACGATCGTGGCCTGCCACCAGGGGTTCGCGACCCAGCAAGGCGCGGTGGGGGTGGGGCGGGCGACGCGGCAAGCCGTGATCGTGGCATTTTTGCTGATCCTGGTCGTCGGGTATTTCGTGACGCGATTTTGTTACATCTCATGATTCGTTTCGACAAGGTGATCAAGCGGCTGGGCGGGCGCGCTGTGCTCGACGGCGTGAGCTTTGAAGTCCAGAAGGGCGAGACCTTTGTGCTGGTCGGTCCTTCGGGGGCTGGCAAGAGCGTGACCTTGAAGCACATGGTGCGGCTGCTGACGCCGGACAACGGGGATGTGTCCGTGGGGGGCGCCAGCCTGAACAGGGCCAACCGGCCCGAGCTGGAGGCGATCCGCGACCGGTTCGGCTACCTGTTTCAGGGCGGCGCGCTGCTGGCCTGGATGACGGTGGCCGAAAACATCGCACTGCCCCTGATTGAAAAGACGAAGATGACGAACGACGAAATCAGCGCGCGCGTGCAAGAGACGCTGGACATGGTGGAAATGGAAAAGGACGGGGAAAAATATCCGGATGAGATTTCGGGTGGCATGCGCAAACGCGCCGGCCTGGCGCGGGCGATCGTGCGCAAGCCGGAAATCATTTTATATGACGAGCCGACCTCGGGGCTCGATCCGGTGACTTCGCGGACGATCGACGAGCTGATCGACCGGCTGCGCAAGACGCTGGGCGTCACGAGCGTCGTGGTGACGCACGATCTGCAAAGTGCGCTGACGATTGGAAGCCGGATTGCCATGTTGCATGGCGGGAAAATCGTGGAACTGGCGACGCCGGATGACTTCGTGAAATCGCAGCAGGCAGAAGTCCGTGGATTTTTGGAAGCGCAATACATTACCAAGGCAGGTCCGTGGGAAAGGAAGCCGTCATGAAGAAGGACTGGGTGGCCAGGCAGTTGAAGGCAGAAGTGATCGTGGGGGCTTTCATCCTGCTGGTGTTCATTGGATTGGGATATTTCACGATTATTCTCTCCGAGGCATCGTTGTTCAGGCCCAGGCATCATTACGAGGTGGTGTTCAAGAACGTGATGGGGCTGCGGGAGGGCGATGGCGTGGTGGTGCGGGGCACGACGCTGGGGAAGGTTCGCGAACTGAACCTCATGACCAACCTGGTGCACGTGAACGTGGCGCTGGATCAGTCGCTGCATCTGCGCGAGGGCTACCGGATCCGCATTGTGCCGACCTCGGTGCTGGGCGGGCATTATTTGGAAATCGATGAAGGGCCGGAAACCAATGCTCCGCTTGAGCGGGCAGATGTTCTACAGGGGCAGCAGGCGGTGGATCTGATCAGCGACGCGACGGATCTGGTCAACGCGCTGCGCCAGGGCATGGTGGAGGGCGGGATGATCGACAATCTGCGCATTACTTCGGAAAAAGTCCGTTTGATTTCCGAGCGGATTGAGTCAGGGGAAGGGTCGCTCGGCAAGCTGGTGTCCAAGGATGAAACCCTGTACACGAATCTGCTGGCCACGGCGGAATCCCTGAAGAACATCGCCGGGCGGCTGGAGGCGGGCGAGGGTTTGCTGGGGCGTTTGCTGACCAAGGAAGATCCGCTCTACGACGACATTGCCGCCACGGCGCATTCGTTACGCGTGGTTTCGGAAAAGCTGGAGAACGGTGACGGCGTGATCGGCAAGCTGTTGTCGGACGAGAAGCTGGGCACGCAGGTGGGGGAGATCATCACCGAGGCGCGCGCGATGGTGGACGACATGCGCGAGTCCACGCCGGTGGTGACGTTTACGAGCATTTTCTTCGGGGCGTTTTAGGAAACGTCATTGGACATTTGGCATTGGAAGAGACTTGGGGTCAGGGCTTCGGATTTGCCGCAAAAAGGCACAAAAGGCGCAAAACGGCGCGGATCCGAATGACCGATGACGAATGACTTTCGTCAGGAGCGGTAGTTGGGGGCTTCGCGCATGATTTTGACATCATGCGGATGGGCCTCGGCGAGGCCAGCGAGGGAGACGCGCACGAAGCGTCCGCGGGCCTGCAAATCAGCAATCGAGGGGCAGCCGCTGTAGCCGAGCGAGGCGCGGAGGCCACCGCAATATTGCGTGACGACTTTGTTGAGCGCACCGGAGTAGGGCACGATGCCTTCGATGCCCTGGGGCACCAGATTATCTTCCTCGATATTGGCCTGCATGTAGCGCTCGCGGCTGCCGGCGGCTTCCTTCAGCGCGGCGATGCTGCCCATGCCACGGTAGACCACATACTGGCGGCCCTGGTGCAGGATTTTTTCGCCGGGGCTTTCCTCGGTGCCGGCGAGGCCGGAGCCCAGCATGACCGTTTCGGCGCCAGCGACGAGGGCCTTGGGGATATCGCCCGAGTGGCGGATGCCGCCGTCGGCGATGACAGGAATGCTACCTTCCAGGGCTTTGGCGCATTCGTAGACGGCGGTGATCTGCGGGACGCCCACGCCGCAGACGACGCGGGTGGTGCAGATCGAGCCGGGGCCGATGCCGACTTTGACGGCGTGCGCGCCTTTGTCGCGCAGGGCGATGGCGCCCTCGGCGGTGGCCACGTTGCCGGCGACGATGTCGATGTGCGGGTAGTGTTTGGCGATCCAGGCGACCATATCCATGATGCCCTTGCTGTGGCCGTGGGCGCTGTCGACGACGATCACATCCACATGCTCCGCGTCGAGGGTGGCGACGCGCTCGAAGTCGCCCGCGCTGACGGCGGCGGCGACGCGCAGGCGGTATTGCGCATCGCGGTTGATCAGGGGGTTTTCATTTTCGATGAGGGCCTTGACGTCAGTGAAGCTGTAGAGGCCGGCGAGTTTGCCGTCCCTGACGAGGGGCAGCTTGCCGATGCGGGATTTCATCATCAGGTCATAGGCCTGCTGCAGGGTGGTGCCGGCGGGGGCGGTGATGACGTTGCGCGACATGACTTCGGTGACGGGGGCGTTCAGGTTGCGCGCGAAGCGGATGTCGCGGGCGGTGAGGAGGCCGACGACGGACTGGTGGTCATCCACGATGGGAAAGCCGCTGAACTTAAAGCCGCGGCGTTCCTTTTCCTCGCGGACGGTGCTCAAGGTGTCCGTGACGCGGAAGGCGATGGGATCGTGGATCAGGCCGTTGAGGTGATGCTTCACGGCGGCGACCTGTTTGGCCTGGGCCTTGGGGGTGAGGTTCTTGTGGATCACGCCGATGCCGCCCAGCATGGCCATGCCGATGGCCATGGGGGCCTCCGTGACGGTATCCATGGCGGCGCTGACCATGGGCATGTTCACGGCGACGCGGCTGGTCAGGCGGCTTCGGATATCGGCCTGTTCGGGCAGAAAATCGGCGTATTGGGTGATGAGCGAGACGTCGTCGTAGGTGAGGCCTTCGTGGACATAATGGGCCATGAAGGCGTCAAGATCGTGATTACGTGGCATGGCAACAATTCCCCGTGGTTCACAGTGCGTGTTGCCCGTAGTGCTATAGGGAGAAGGTGGGGTGGGGTCAATGGGAAAAGTGGAGGAGGAAACCGGAAACTTTCAAATTTGAATTTCCAACTTTCAACGTTCAAGTTCGGATTCCCCCCAAGGCGGGCTGACGCTCACAACCCAAACGGAATCGGCGTCGGTATCGGAATCGGATTCGATTCCGACGCCGATACCGATTCCGACCCCGAGAACGTGCACGCAAAAACGTGTAAGCGGATCAAAATGCACATCATATGTATGTGTTGTCCTGGTTTCCGTTTGACACCTTTCTGGAAGGAATCTCTCGCGGAGACGCGGAGATCGCGGAAAATCTGGTGTGGGCTCGAATCGCTGAGCCTCCTACGCCTGGAGGCTTCGGACGGCCAAGGAGGGCGATTCGAGCCCACGGATGCCAATTTCGGCCTGAATCGGCCTCTCACCGGTTCGGGCAGGAAAGAAAAATCATCCGCGGCCTCTGCGTCTCCGCGAGTGCTTTCCGTGGTTCATTATTCGCCAGGGAAAAATTCATGGAATCGGCCTTTCGCCTTCGCGAGGCAGGAGCTTGAATTTTGCCTCCCGTGGCGCAAGGCCACGGGGAGGCCCCCGGGCTTGGAAATGCGCTTGCGCGGAATGGGGTGGGGAAGGAGAATGCGGGTTTTATTTAAGGAGGCATGATGCAGGACAAGGCGCGGAAA
Source organism: Kiritimatiellales bacterium (assembly GCA_945949405.1). Lineage (GTDB taxonomy): Bacteria > Verrucomicrobiota > Kiritimatiellia > UBA8416 > JAIOPI01 > JAIOPI01. Next base: position 4,677 of record CAMFEP010000085.1, on the reverse strand, counting down.
TTGCGGTGGGGGATTTTGGCGACGGGTGGGATCAGTCATGCGGTAGCCAAGGCACTGGCCGAGGCCGAGACGGGGGAGCTGTATGCGATCGGCAGTCGGTCGCAGGCGAGCGCCGATGCGTGGGGGATCAAGGAAGGCTACCCGGTGCAGAAGCGTTACGGGCAGTATGAGGATTTGCTGGCCGATCCGGCGGTGGACGCTGTCTATATTTCGACGCCGAATCATGCGCACGCGGTGTGGACGGTGCGGGCGGCGGAGGCGGGCAAACACATTTTGTGTGAGAAGCCCTTTGCCACGAATTATGCCGAGGCCATGGTGATGGTTGAGGCATGCCGGCGGCACCAGGTGTTTTTATTGGAAGCGTTCATGTGGCGCTGCCATCCGGGCACGGCGCGGTGGCTGAAACTGTTGCGCGACGGCGAGATTGGGGAGATCCGGCATATTGAGGCGACGTTTGGGTTCAACGTGGGCGAAAATTTTGATCACAGCCGGTTGAGCAATGCGCAGGCGGCGGGTGGCATTCAGGACGTGGGCTGTTACACGATGAGCGCGGCGCGGGCGATCGCGGGCGCGGCGGCGGGCGCGGATTTTGCCGAACCGGAGATGGTGATGGGGGCGGGGCAGATCGGACGGACGGGGGTCGACGAGTGGGCGGCGGCGACACTGCGCTTTCCGGGCGGCGTGACGGCATCGCTGGCCTGCGGGGTGCGGGTCAACCTGGCGAATCAGGTGCGCGTGTTTGGTTCCAAGGGAAATTTGCTGGTCAAGAGCCCGTGGTTCGCGGATGGCAAAATCACGGTGGCGGTGTCCGGTCAGCCGGCGCAGGACATGGACTTTTCTTCGCCGAAGCATCTTTACACGCATGAAGTGGACATGCTGGGGCGCTGCGTGCGCGAGGGGCGGGTGGAGGCGTACGCGCCGGCGATGACCTGGGCGGATACGCTGGGCCAGCAAGCGGCGCTGGATAAGTGGCGCAAAGCGGTGGGGGTGATATTCGAGGCGGAGAAAGAGCCGGCTTTGCGCGTGACGCTGGCGGGGCGGCCGTTGCACCGCGGGGCAGACGCGCACATGCCGACGGGGCGGATTGCAGGACTCGACAAGCCCGTGTCGCGGGTGGTGATGGGCAGCATGGTGCTGGACGACGGCAACATGCCCTTCAGCTGCGCGCTGCTTGACGACTATTTCGAGCGCGGGGGCAATGCATTCGACTCGGCGTTTATCTATGGGGCGCGCTGCGAAAAGGCGCTTGGCAAGTGGATGGCGTTGCGTGGTGTGCGCGAGGAGGTGGTGATCCTGGGGAAGGGGGCGCACACGGCGGCGGGTGGGCGGCCCTACGACGATCCGGGGTGCGATCCGAAGATGCTGGTGCGGCAACTGGAGGAGAGTTTGCAGCGGCTGGGCACGGACTATCTGGATGTGTACTGCATGCACCGTGACAACCCCAAGATTCCGGTGGGTGAATTCGTGGATGTGCTGAACCAGCAGGTTGAGGCGGGACGGGTCCGTGTGTTCGGCGGCTCCAACTGGACTCGTGAGCGGCTGGACGAAGCCAACGCGTGGGCGGCGAAGCACGGCAAACGCGGATTTGGCGTGGTCAGCAATAATTATTCGCTGGCGCAATGGAATGAGCCGATGTGGGGCGGTTGCGTGACTTCCAGCGAGCCGGCTTTCAAGGCATGGCTGGTCAAGAACCGCATGCCGCTCTTCGCGTGGTCGAGCCAGGCTTCGGGTTTTTTCACCGGGCGATTCAAGGCCGAGGACGCTGGAAAACCGTCGGCGGCGGAAGTGGCGCGGGTGTGGTTCAACGCGGGAAATTTCGAGCGGCTCGCGCGGGCGCGGTTGCTGGCGGCGGAAAATGGCGTGGATGCGAATCAGATCGCGCTGGCGTATGTGCTGGGGCAGCCGCTGGAGATGTTTGCGGTGATCGGGCCGCGGGCGATTGAGGAGACGCGCACGTCGCTGGGGGCGTTGGGGGTGACGCTGTCGTCTGGCGAACTGGCGTGGTTGAATCTGGAGGCGGAGAAGCGCTAGGGCATTGAAGCTTGTCGCATCATGGGGAAGCGATTCGCATTCCCGCTGTGCGGGACAACCAAACGCACACCGCACTTACCATCGCCCTTCGAAGACTCGGGCGATTTCGGAATAGGAGGAGTTGTGACCAAGCCGCGGGTATATTTCATTGGCAACACGCATATTGATCATACGTGGTTGTGGAACTGGACCGAGGGGTATGACGAGGTCAAGGCGTCGTGGCAGTCGGTGCTGGAGCGGATGGACGAATTTCCGGAGTTCGTGTTCACGGCGTCGTCGACGTTGCACTACCGGTGGCTGGAGGAAAATGAGCCGGCCTTGTTTGCGGCGATCGGGAAGAAGATTCGCGAAGGGCGATGGCAAATCACCGGCGGGTGGGTGGTGCAGCCCGACAACAACATCCCCTGCGGCGAATCCTTTTGCCGGTTGGGGCTCTACGGGCAGCGCTATTTTCGGGAGCATTTCGGTCGCATGGCGCGCACGGGGTATTGCGTGGATTCATTCGGGCACCACGGGCAGCTGCCGCAAATTCTGAAGTTGCAAGGCATGACGGGGTGGCTGCACTTCCGGCCCTGGCCGAGCGAACTCACGCTGCCGGTTGGGCCGTACCGCTGGCGGGGCATTGACGGGTCGGAGGTCGTGGCCTGCCGTCCCCCGGGCTGGTACTGCACGGATGGCGTGAATTTTTATGCGCGCACGGACGCCGACGTTCCGGCGGCGCTGCGGGCATATCCGGAGACGCTGTATTTCTTTGGCGTGGGCGATCATGGCGGGGGGCCGACGATACGCGATCTGCACAGCATCCGCGAATTTCAGGAAAAGCATCCTGAGCTGGAATGCCGGCATGGCGATCTTGATGTGTTTTACGCGAGGTCGGCGCGGCGCAAGCTGCCGGTGGTGAAGGGAGAATTGCAGTATTGTTTTCGCGGGTGCTACACGACCAGCAGCACGATCAAGGGGCTCAATCGGCGCAGCGAGTCGCGGCTGGCGCAGGCCGAGTGGTCGGCGTCCAGTGCGGCGATGCTGGCGGGCGCGCCGTACCCGGCGGTGGAACTGGCGCGGGCTTGGGATTTTGTGCTGTCGAATCAATTCCACGATGTCATGGGCGGGACCTGCACGCCGTCGGCGCTGGAAGAGGCGGCGTTCCGGTATGGCGCGGTGCTGGAGGCGACCGACCGGCTGCGCCATTTTGCGTCAAAGAAAATCACGGACCGGTTTGAGCGGCGGGCACCGAAGGGTTTCGCGGAGTCGCTGGCGTTTGGCGTGCTGAATTCGCTGTCCTGGGATCGGGAGGCGCCGCTGACCGTGGTGGCGCGAACGCCGAGCTGGCGGATGCCGGTCAAGGCGGTGGTCGACGGCGAGGGGCGGCCGGTTGATTTTCAACGCGTGGAGGCCACCTTTGGCGGGGCCGAGGAGCGCAAGGGCTTGTTATTGACGGCGGCGGTTCCGGGGGGCGGGGCGGCGTTGTATCATGTGGTGGCGGAAGGGAAGCCGCGGCGCGTGGCGACGGATCTGAAGGTGCGCGAGACGCGCATGGAAAACAGCTGCTGGCGTCTTACGCTCGATTCGCGACGCGGGACCTTGCGGTCGATTTATGACAAGCGCGCGCGGCGGGAGCTGGTGCCGCGGGGCCGGCAGGCGAATGACTTGCTGGTGATTGCGGATGGCGGCGACACCTGGGGCTCGGGGGTGGTGCGCTTTGACAAGATTGCGGGGCGGTTTGCGGGCGCGACGGTGCGGGTGCTGGAGCGTGGACCCTTGCGGGCGCGGTGGCTGATCACGCGGTCCTATCGCAAATGCACCGTGCAGGAATGGATTTCGCTGCACCGGGGCTCGAACCGCATCGACTTTGAGTTGGAGATGGTTTGGAACGACTCGCTCAAGGCGGTGAAGATTGCGCTGCCCTTTGCCCTGGAGGACGCCAAGGCCACCTACGAGATTCCCTATGGGAGCATTGCGCGGCCGATCAACGGCGAGGAGAATCCGTTGCAGCGGTGGGTGATGCTGAGCGGGAAGGGGTACCGGGTGGGGCTGGCGGTGGATACGATTGGCGGGGCGGATGTGACCCCTTTGAAGCAAGGCGCGGAGGTGCGGCTGACGTTGCTGCGCAGTCCGCCGCATGGTCACTATACCACGGAAAAATACGCGGTGGGGCCTGGGCGGGCGGTGGTGGATCAGGGCGGGCCGCGTCGGGCGCGCTATGTGCTGGTGGGTGGAGCGGGGGAACTGGGGCTGCCGGAGATCGCGGCGGAACTGGCGCAACCGTTGCAGGTGACATTGGAAGGGGCGCAGAAGGGGAGCACGCGCAAGCCCTTTGCGTTGGTGGGGTGTGAGCCGCGGACGGTGCATGTGGCGTCGCTCAAGCGGGCGGAGGACGGCAAGGGATTTATCGTGCGCCTGGTGGAAACGCGGGGAAAGCGTACGCGGGCGGTGGTGACGGGGCCAAAGAGCTTTCGCGCGATTCGCACGGTGTTGCGGGCCTTTGAGATTCAGAGCTGGCGTTGGCGGGTGGGGGCCAAGGCGGTGCTTTGCGATTTGCTGGAAGACGGGGTGACGTGAGTGGGGCTACGGCGCGGCGGTCGCAGAGCGACGCGCCCTACCGTTCGGGCGGGCGGCAGGCGTCAGGCGGGCGGTAGGCGGGGGGTG
>CAMFEP010000084.1 GCA_945949405.1 Kiritimatiellales bacterium | reverse complement strand
TGAGCGACGGAGCTGCCTTGCGCCCGATGGGTATCTGGAGCATGCCCGAGCGTTGACAGTGGGGCGGGCAAGCGACTAGACTAAACACCTTTAACAAATTCGTGTTCGTGGGGAGGTCGATTTTGGATATTCAGCGGATGCGCCATAGTGCGGCGCATGTGATGGCGGCGGCAGTTTGCCGCCTGTTTCCAGACGTGAAGCTCGACATCGGGCCGGCGACGGATGCCGGGTTTTATTACGATTTCGACCTGAAGCAACGTCTTGCCCCCGAAGACTTCGTGGCGATCGAGGCTGAAATGGCCAAGATCGTGAAGGAGAACGCGCCATTCGAGCGTTTTGAGTCCACGCGCGAAGAGGCGGCGAAACTGTTGGGCGCGCGCGGGCAGACCTTCAAACTCGAACGCCTCTCGGACATTCCCCAGGGCGAAATCATCAGCTTTTATCGTTGCGGTGATTTTACCGATCTGTGCCGCGGGCCGCACGTCGCGTGCACGGGGGACATCAAGGCCTTCAAGTTGACCTCGGTGGCGGGTTCCTACTTTCGCGGCATCGAAACCAATCCAATGCTCCAGCGCGTGTATGGGATCGTCGCGCCAACGGAGAAGGACATCCGCATCCAGTTGGAGCGCATCGAAGAGGCGCGCAAGCGTGATCATCGCAAGCTGGGCAAGGAGCTGGATCTGTTCAGCATCCAGGACGACGTCGGCCCGGGGTTGATCCACTGGCATCCCAAGGGTGCGCGGGTCCGCAGCATCATTGAAGACTTCTGGCGCAAGGAACATTTCCGCAACGGCTACGAATTGCTCTACACGCCGCATATCGGGCGCGCGAAGCTCTGGGAAACGTCCGGGCATCTCCAGTTCTACAAAGAGAACATGTACTCGCCGATGGACGTCGACGGCGGAGATTATTTCCCCAAGCCGATGAACTGCCCGTTCCACATTCAGATTTACAAGACCTCGATGCGCTCCTACCGCGACCTGCCGCTGCGCTGGGCAGAACTGGGGACGGTGTATCGCTACGAAAAAAGCGGCGTATTGCATGGGTTGCTGCGCGTGCGCGGATTCACGCAGGACGATGCGCATATTTTCTGCACGCAAGATCAAATTGAAGGCGAGATCGCGGCGGCGGTGAAGTTCGCCCTGCGCGTGTTGCGCGCCTTTGGCTTCGAGAGCGTCACGGCCTATCTGGCGACTAAGCCTGCCAAGGCGGTGGGTGACGATGCGCATTGGGTCCGGGCGATTGCGTCCCTGGAAAACGCTTTGCGCGCCGTCAACGTGGCCTACGAAACCGACGAAGGCGGGGGCGCATTTTACGGGCCCAAGATCGACCTAAAGATCAAGGATGCCCTCGATCGCGAATGGCAGATGGGGACGATCCAGTTCGATTTCAACTTGCCTGAAAAGTTCGACCTGGCCTACATCGGTGACGACGGCAAAGAGCACCGGCCTTACATGGTGCACCGCGCATTGCTAGGGAGCATTGAACGTTTTTTTGGTATTTTGGTGGAGCAGTATGGCGGGGCATTTCCGACCTGGCTGGCGCCGGAGCAGGTGCGGGTGCTGCCATTGTCGGAGCAGGTGACGGACTATGGCGCCAAGGTGCTCGACGTATTGAAGGCCGCGGACATTCGCGCCACGCTGGATACGCGCTCCGAGAAGCTCGGCGCAAAAATCCGGCGCGCACAGACGGACAAGGTGCCATACATGCTTGTGGTGGGTCCGAAGGAAATGGAAGCAGGCTTGGTGGCGGTGCGGGCGCGCACGGAAGGCGACATTGGCGCGGTGCCGGTGGCCGAGTTCGTGGCGCGGGTGCTGGCCGAGGGACCGCCGCATGGAGGCTAGGAGTACGGAAACTTTCAACGCTCAACGTCCAACGTTCAACGTTGAAGTCGGCAGGGGCGCGAAGACAGGTTTGTTTCGGAAAAGCAAGCTGCCGCGGGGCGGCGCAACAAGGAGGTCGCTATTCGTTCGTTCATCCGAGTAAATCACAAGATCCGCGTGCCGCAGGTGCGCTGCGTGCTGCCGGACGGCTCCATGGGCGGAATCATGGCCACGCGCGACGCCATGCGCCTAGCCGAGGAACATGGCCAGGACCTGGTCGAGATTTCGCCGAATGCCGATCCGCCGGTTTGCCGAATTATGGATTTCGGCAAGTTTCGCTATGACGAGGCGTTAAAAAAGAAAAAGGCCCGTCGGCAGTCCATGACGCACAACCGGGCGGTCAAGGAAATCAAGTTTCACGCCAACGTGGCGGAGCATGATTACCTGACCAAGTTGACGCACACGCGCGAATTTCTGGAAAAGGGCCACAAGGTGAAGCTGACCCTGCAGTTCCGCGGGCGTGAGAACGCGCACAAAGAACTGGGCATGCAAGTGGTCCATCGCGTCATCAAGGACTGTGATCTCGTCGGGACTCTGGAGATGGAACCCAAGGTGATGGGGCGCAGCGTCTTTGCGATGTTGGGGCCCAAGCCACGCAAACAGGGGCAGGCCGCGCCGTCGTATGGGCCTCCGTCCGCCCCGCCAAAACCCGTCATTCAGAAGCCCGCGCAGACCGGTGTCGCACAGCCTGCGCCGGTGGTTGTACCCGAGGCGCCCGTGGAGGCGATCGAAGCGGACGAAGCGGGGGAGTTGGTGGCGGACGAAGCCGTAGAAAAAGAGCTGGACGCCGAAGAGCCGGATGCGCTAGCGTAGCAGGCTTTGGGCGCGCAGAAAGCGCCCGACATGCCAGTTACTCGCTGGGGACAGGACGTCAATGCCGAAGATGAAGACCAAGAAGGCGGCAGCCAAGCGCTTGAAGCGTACGGCGACCGGGAAAATCACATTCAAGCGGGCCGGGACGGGCCACTTGATGAGCAGCAAGACGTCCAAGCGCAAGCGTAACCTGCGCGGGCGCGGCGTGCTGAACGCAGTCGAAGCCCGCCGCATGCGCACACTGATCCCGTAATCACGGGCTGCAACCACGGAGAACGACCATGTCACGAGCCACCAACGCCCCAGCCTCACGCCAGCGCCGCAAGCGTAAATTGGAGCAGGCCAAGGGATTTCGCGGAGCACGCAGCAAACTATTTCGTCAGGCCACGGAAGCCGTGGACCGGGCGATGAAGCTGTCCACCGAACACCGCAAAGACAAGAAGCGCGAGTACCGCTCGCTGTGGATTGTGCGCGTGTCCGCGGCGGCCAAGCAGAATGGAATTTCATACAGCCGGTTGATCGAGGGGCTGACGAAAGCGAAGGTCGCCTTGAACCGCAAGATGCTCTCCGAGATTGCGGTTCACGATCCCAAGGGTTTTACGGCCATCGTCGCACAGGCGAAGGCCGGCCTGGCGTAAAGTAGGTGGAGGTCTTCGCAAGCGAAGCCCCACCATACGAATCGCAGTGCAGAATCGGCCATCTCTCGCGGGATGGCCGAAATTTTTTGTAGAAAAACATGAATGCGGCGGAAATTGATTCACTGACAGCGCAGGCCGTGGCGGAAGCCGGGGCGGCGGGGACGGCTGATGCCGTGGAGGCGGTGCGCATCCGGTATCTGGGGCGCAAGGGGTTGCTCCCGCAAATCATGGCGGGGTTGAAAGACGCGACAGGCCAGGAGCGCGGGGCGATCGGACGCAGCGCGAATGCCTTTAAGACGCAGGTTACCGCAGCGGTGGATGCGCGCCTGGCGGCATTGCGTGGCGCGATACAGCAGGGGCCGGTCTTCGATTACACGCGACCGGGCGCGTGGCGTGGGCCGGGCTCGATGCATCCGGTATCGCTGGTGATCGCCGAGGCTGTACGCATTTTCGCGCGGATGGGTTTTCGCGTGGCCGAGGGGCCGGATATTGAAACGCCCTACAACAATTTCGAGGCCCTGAACACGCCTGACTATCATCCATCGCTCGATACCACGGACACGTTTTGGCTGGGAGTGGGAGCGGCGGGTCTGGCAGCCCCGCCCTACCAAGCGTCGCAGCTGTTGCGGACGCAGACTTCGCCGGTGCAGATTCGCATGATGCAATCGCATCCGCCACCGATTCGAATCATCACGCCCGGGCGTTGCTACCGCCGCGACACCACGGACGCCACACATAGCGCGAATTTTCACCAGATCGAGGGGCTGTATGTGGATCGGCAGGTTTCGCTGGCGGACTTGAAAGGGACGCTGGCCAGTTTTGCGCGGGAGATGATGGGAAGCGGGGTGGGCGTTCGGTTCAGGCCGCACTTTTTCCCCTTCACCGAACCCAGCGTGGAAGTGGATTTCTCGTGCCACGTCTGTGCGGGCAAGGGCTGCCGAGTGTGCAAGCACAGCGGCTGGATAGAAATCGCTGGTGCGGGCATGGTCGATCCGCGGGTATTCGGCAAGGTTGGTTACGATGCCGAAGCGTGGACCGGGTTTGCATTCGGCATGGGTGTGGAGCGCATCGCCATGATCAAATACGGGATTCCGGATATCCGGTTACTGTATGAGAATGATGCGAGGTTTTTGGCGCAATTTGAATAGGACTGTAGGACGGTGGGACTGTAGGACAATAGGACTGTGGGACAATAGGACTGTAGGACCTTAGGACCGTGGGACCGTGGGACTGTAGGACGGTGGGAGAACAGGACCGCACATTGTGAAGATTCCAATCAGTTGGTTAAAAGAGTACGTGGACTTCGAGGCTACGCCGGAAGAACTGGCGCAGCGGCTGACGTTTTCGGGCGTCGAGGTTGAGGGAATTCACCGGATCGGCGAGGGACTGGACGGGCTGATTGTCGGGGAGATCGTGCGCTTTGAAAAGCACCCGGACGCGGACAAATTGCGGCTGTGTGTGGTTCATGACGGGCGCATGGAACTGCAAGTCGTGTGTGGCGCCACGAATTTCAGCTCGGGGGACAAGGCTGCGTTTGCCCCGATCGGCGCCAAGCTTCCCAATGGCATGGAAATTTCAAAGCGCAAGGTGCGCGGCATCGAGTCGCATGGCATGCTGTGCGCCGAGGACGAACTGGGGGTTTCGCAGGATCATGGCGGCATTTTATTGGTGGGGCGGGATGTGCCCGCGGGAACGTCATTAGTGGACGTGCTGGGGCTGCCCGAAGTCGTGCTTGAGCTGGAAATCACCTGGAATCGATCCGATTGCTTGAGCGTGATCGGCATGGCGCGTGAGGTGGCGGCGCTGTACGGAACGGCGCTGCGGTTGCCGGATGTGGCTTTTCCAGAAAGCGGTGCGGCGGTGGCGGAACTGGCGCGGGTGGCGATCGAGGCTCCGGAGCGGTGCTTGCGCTACACGGCGCGCGTGCTGACGGGGCTGAAGGCGGGGCCGAGCCCTGCGTGGATGCAACGGCGCTTAAAGCTTTCCGGGGTGCGGCCGATCAGCAACATCGTGGATGTCACCAACTATGTGATGCTGGAATGCGGGCAACCGCTGCACGCATTCGATCATGCGCTGGTGGCCGGGCGGCAAATTATTGTGCGCCGCGCACGCGCGGGCGAAGGGATGACCACGCTCGACGGCGTGGCGCGCACATTGTCGGACGAGATGCTGGTGATCGCCGACGGGCAGAAGCCGGTGGCGCTGGCGGGAGTCATGGGCGGGGCGGGTAGTGAAATCCGTGAGGCGACGCAGGATGTGTTGCTTGAAAGCGCGTCATTCGATGCGCCGGGCACGCACCGGACATCGGTGGCGTTGGGGCTAGCCTCCGAATCGTCGCATCGCTTCGAGCGCGGTGTTGATCCGGAACTGGCGGACTGGGCCAGCCGGCGGGCGGCGGCGTTGATCGTGCAGACGGCAGGCGGGGCCGCGGCGCGGGGGGTGGTGGATGTGTATCCCGGGAAGGCGGCGGCGCGGCGGGTGACGTGCCGCTTCGCGCGGGTGCGGGCGCTGCTGGGCATCGACGTGGCGGTGGAGGAAATCTGCCGCATATTCGAAGCGCTGGAGCTGCATGTTGAAAGCCGGAACGCGGAGGGGTGCACGGTGCGGGTGCCGTCCTTCCGGCGCGATGTGGAGATTGAAGCCGATTTGATCGAGGAAATTGCACGCATGCACGGGCTGGAGCAGGTGCCGGAGGCGCCGATTAGGGCCACGATGGGCGCGGGCGTGGACGATTCTCGGACGTGGGCCATGATGCGGCTGCGCGAGCGGCTGATCGGGCTTGGGCTGCGTGAAATTCTGAACTACAGTTTTATGGCTGAAAAGCAGCTCGACCGGCTCGGCGGGGATGACGCCGCGCGGCGGCTGGTGCTGCCCAACCCGGTGAGTAGCGACTATGCGATCATGCGCCCGACGCTGCTGGCGCAGATGGTGCTGACGCTGGGGAATAACATGAGCCGCCAGACGGCGGATGCGGGATTTTTTGAACTGGGGCGGGTCTTCTGGCGCGATACAGCCACGGGGGCGCTGGGCGAAGAAGACCGGCTTGCGATCGGCATGATGGGGCGGGTGGGGCGGAGCCAGATTGAAGGGCGGCGCGCGGTGACACCCGAGGATACGTTTCTGGGGTTGAAAGGGATCCTGGAGATTCTGTGCCGCGCGCAGACGGGGCAGGACTTGCACATGGAGCCGGCGGAACATGGGATCATGGAACCGGGCTGGTGCGTGTCGATTTTGGCGGGTACGACGCGACTGGGAACGGCGGGTTTATTGCGGCGCGCGTTGCGGGAAGAATGGCGCATCAGCGATCCGGTGGGCGTGGCGGAACTGGCGGTGGAACCGTTGTTGCAGGCGGCGGCGCGAAAGCGCAGTTTTGAAACGATTCCGGCGTATCCGGCGATCACGCATGACGTGGCGTTGATCGTGCCGGAAGCGGTGACGCACGAGGCGATTGTCGCGACGATTCGCGCGGCGGCCCCTCTTGAATTGACGGACGTGACGTTATTCGATATATTCCGTGGCAACACGGTCGGTGATGGGCGCAAGAGCCTGGCCTATTCGCTGGTATACCGATCCGGTGATCGGACGCTGACGGATGACGAGGCCAATCGGTTCGATGGCGCCATTCGCCAGGCCCTGAAGCAGCATTTGCATGCCGAAATCAGGGAAGGCTGATTCGGCATGATTGACGCGGAGGCCGCGCAGACCCATATTGCTTCATGAAACAATTTGCCCTGCCTTGCTCGCTTACGGGTGGAATTCTCTAACGCAAGTTGAATTCTCAGGGAGCTGAAATACGCCAGCCGTGGCAACCCTCATCGCGAGGGAATCACACAAGGCGCCTACAGCACCCACCTCATTGAGAGGTTACGAGAATTTTACCCTTTACGACAAAGCGGGGCTTTTTCTTTCCGGGAGCGCCATGGATCTTTTCGACGGACCCGCCGCGCCTGACACGCGGCCCCAGCCCCTCGCGGCGCGCATGCGGCCGCGCACGCTGGATGAAATTCTGGGGCAGGATCGGATACTGGGTCCCGGCAAGTTGTTGCGGCGCGCCATTGAGGCGGACCGGCTCAACAGCGTCATTCTTTACGGCCCGCCGGGCTGCGGAAAAACCTCACTGGCCGAGGTCATAGCTGCGGCGACGCACCGACGCTTTGCGCGTACAAGCGGGGTTTTAGCCAATGTGGCGATTCTGCGCGAGCTGATCGAGGCGGCGGACATGGCGCGACGGCGCGGCAGTGATGCGCGCGAGACGATTTTATTTATCGACGAGATTCACCGGTTCAACAAGGCGCAGCAGGACATATTGCTGCCGCATGTCGAGGCGGGGACGGTGACGCTGATCGGCGCCACGACGCACAACCCTCTGTTTTTTATCAATAGTCCGCTGACCTCGCGGTCGCTGGTGTTTGAATTGTCGCCGCTCGACGACGCATCGGTCGCGGCGTTGTTGCGGCGGGCGATTACGGACGAGCGAGGCTTGGCGGCATTTGCGGTGCAGACCGAGGACGAGGCGCTGATGCAGCTGGCGCGGCTGGCGGAAGGCGATGCACGGCGGGCGCTCAACGCCTTGGAAGTGGCGGTGCTCTCGACGCCGCGCGATGCGCAGGGCAACGTGGTGATCGACCGGGCGGTGGTGGAAGATTCGATTCAGAAAAAAGTGGTCGTGTATGACCACGACGAGGACGGGCACTACGACACAATCTCGGCATTTATCAAAAGCGTGCGCGGGTCTGATCCGCACGCGGCGGTGTACTGGCTGGGAAAGATGCTCTACGAAGGGGAGGATCCGCGGTTCGTGGCGCGGCGGTTGGTGATTTTGGCGTCCGAAGATATAGGCAATGCGGACCCGCGCGGGCTGACGGTGGCCACGGCGGCGATGGCGGCGGTGGAATTCGTGGGGATGCCCGAGGCGCGCATTGTGCTGTCGCAGGCCACGACGTATTTGGCGACGGCACCGAAGAGCAATGCTTCGTATGTGGCGATCGACAAGGCGATGAAGGATGTGGAGCAGGGGCGGTCCCTGGCGGTGCCGCGGCATTTGCGCAACAAGCGCGTCAAAAGCGTGGACGCGGAAGAGGGGGCGGATGCGGCATATCGTTATCCGCATGATTTCAAGGGGCACCACGTGGAGCAGGAATACGTGCCGACGACGACGCGGTACTACACGCCCGATGGGCAGGGATATGAGGAGACGATTGCGAACCGGATGAAGCGATGGGAGGCGGAGCGGCAGGCGGCGAGCGAGGAAAGAGGAGAACGTCCAACGTCCAACGGTCAACGTTCAACGTCGAAGGAAGCAGCGCCACCGGCGCCTGGCAAAAAGAAGGCGGGGAAGAAGGCGTGAGTGGGGGGATTCAGGCGGAGAAGGAATTGCTGCGCGCACGGGTGGGGGCGTTGCGGCGGGGGTTTGACGCGGGGTGGGTGCGGGAGGCGAGTGCGCGGCTGCAGGCGCAGGTGATGGGGCTGCCGGAATTTTTGGCTGCGAGGCAGGTGGCGTGCTATCTGGCGCTGCCGGGCGAGGTGCAAGCGGAATCGATTGTGCAGCGCTGCCGGACGGACGGAAAGGCGCTTTGCCTGCCGGCGTTTGATTGCGCGAAGCGGGTGTATGGGTTTGTGAATTGGCCGGCCGATGCGGTGATGGTGCGCGGGCCGATGGGGATTGCGCAGCCGGCGGATTTGCAAGCGGCGGAGGGTGAGGCAATCGATTTTGTGGTGGTTCCCGGGGTGGCATT
>CAMFEP010000083.1 GCA_945949405.1 Kiritimatiellales bacterium | reverse complement strand
GGCAGGCGCAGGCGGACGTAGTCGAGCGGGTAGAACACGGGGGTCAGCCAGAAGAGCACGGTCAGCCACGATTCGACGATATAGAGCATGTCCCGGTAATACACGTTCAGCGCGGAGCAGATGAAACCAACGCCGGTGATGAAGATGATTTCCACCACGACGGCGAGGACCACCCAGGCGTAATTCAGGGTGATCGGGGCGTGGAAGATCAGCGCGAACAAGATCAGCAACCCCAGCAGCACAAGCACATCCATCAGTTGCGCCAGCACGACGGAAAGAGGTGTGATGATGCGGGGGAAGGCGACTTTCTTGATCAGGGCGGATTGTTCGATCACGGAGGCGGTGGCGGCGGGCACCATGCGGCTGAAGATGTTGAAATGCACGAGGCCGATCAGGAGAAAGAGCGGGAAGTTGCCGCTGTTTTCCGGTCGCGGGTATACGTAGGTGAAGACGAAGGCCAGGACGCCCAGCATGATGAGGGGGTTCAGCACCGACCAGAGGGCACCGAAGGCCATGTTGCGATAGCGCACGCGGAAATTGCGCAACATGAGCTGCTTGACGGCAAAGCGGCGTTCCCAGATGGATTGGACGAGATTCATGCGGTTGCGGGTTTCAGGACTGCGGCGGGCCATTGTTCGTTGGAGAGGGGTATGTAAGGCTGGTGGTTCGCGGAAGTCCAGTCCCGATATTTTTCCTGGCGCATCATGCGGAGCGGCTTTTAGTCCCAGTGGTAGCGGTGCATGCTCAAGTTGCGCACGAGCGCGCGGGGCAGGCGGTTGGTGTGGTGCCCGGCCATGGCACCGGTGCTGCGGGCGACGACGTAGCAACCATAATAGGGCAGCCACAAGGGATGATGCCGCAGCATGTACGCCATTTCCTTGAAGAGATAGGTCAAGCCGATGCGGATGCTGGTGTTCTGGCCGTGCTGCGGAAAAATCTGGGTCAGCGAATAGGCGCTGTCGAAGTAGCGGCGCAGCACCTCCCCCAGGGTGTAATTGTGTGAATGGATCACCGCGGACGAGGGTTGGTAGACGGTCGCGTAGCCCGCCTGCAACACATCGCGCGCGAGCTGCTGGTCCTCGCTCATGATGATGTCCTCCGCGAAGGGGTGTTTGAGCAAGACGTCGCGCCGCATGGCGGAACTGACGTTGGAGAAAAAGACATCCTCGAAGCCCAAATCCGAGTTCGAGCCGCGCTCACGGCGCATGGGAGGACCGTCCGGGAAGTGCGTGCGGTAAAAATAGGCCTCCATTGGTTTGGCGTCCAGGTGGGGCACCTGGCGGGAAAAGGTGGCGGCGACCGTGGGGTCGGCGAAGGGCGCGACCAGTTCAGCCAGCCAGTGCGCGTCGCGCGGGCAGGCGTCCTGCGAGAGAAAGACGACGATGGCGCTGCGCGCCTCGCGGGCACCGAGATTGCGTGAGCGCCCGTGGCTGAAGTTGGCGATGGGAATCACGCGCACATGGGGGCCCTGGGCTTCGGCGAGGGCGCGCGTGCGGTCGCGGGAATTGGAATCCACGAGGATGATCTCGCGGGGCGGCGCCGGTTCTTGGGACGCAAAGGCTGCGAAGAGTGCGGGCAGAAAGGGCTCCGCGTTCAAGACGGGAATGACGATGGAGACATCAGGCGGCGCCATGCGCGGAATCCTTGTGGGTGGCATCTTGGTGGGTTGAATCCTGGGGGGCGCCGGCGGGCGCGAAGGGCGCCAGATGGCGCGGCAGGGCCATGATGCTGAACAGGTAGCCGGCGGCGGCGATTTGCGCGGCGTTGGCGACGCAGAGCATGCCAAGAAACAGCAGGCGTTCCTCGGCCAGCGGACCGAAACCGCTGGCGACCCAGACATAGACCACGCGCAGCACCATGGCGACGCCCGCGAGGCCCAGCGGGAGGGTGTAGAGGATGCAGCGTTCGAAGTGCAGGTGTTGGTAGAGCCAGGCGATGGTGCGGTCGTAGCGCAGGCCGGCGAGGTGGGCGAAGGCCTTGGCGAGCAGGCCGAGCGTGATGAGCTGGATGCTGATGAGGTTCAGCAGGCCGCCCATGATCATGCAATGGATGTCGAAGGCGCGGCCATGCCACACGACGGGGCCGAAGGCGAGGGGGATGGCCACGATCAAGCCCGCGATCCACATTGCGGCGCCAGGGATGAGCAGCGCCCAGGCCGGGCTGTGCAGCCACATGAAACGCAGGTGCCGCCAGCCGTCGCGGAATGAGGCCAGCTTGGATTCACCCACGCGTTCGTGATAGACGATCGGGCGTTCGGCCATGCGCACATGGCAGTGAATGGCGCGCACGATCATCTCGCTGGCGAATTCCATGCCGGTGGTCACGCAGTGCAGGGCTTGATAGGCCTTGCGGGTGATTACGCGCATGCCGCAATGGGCATCGCGCACGATATGGCGCGCGAACATAACGCGCAGCATCATGGAAAGCAGGGGATTGCCCAGGTAGCGGTGCAGGGCGGGCATTGAGCCGGGGCGCAGATGATTCATGCGGTTGCCCACGACGAAGTCGGCCTCGTTGTCGAGGATTGGGCGCACGAGTTCGTCGATGCGTGTGAAATCATAGGTGAGGTCGCCATCGCCCATGGCGAGAAGCTCGTAGTGCGCCTCCGCGAAACCGCGACGCAGGGCGGCGCCGTAGCCTTTTTCCGACTCGGCGATCACCCGGCCCCCGTGCGCGCGGGCGATGTTGGCGGAATCGTCCGTGCTGCCGTTGTCGACGATGACGACTTCACCGTCCATCTTGAGTTTGGCGATGCCGGTGAGCGCGGCATCCACGACCAATCCGATCGAGTCCGCCTCGTTCAAGCAGGGGATGACGATGCTGATGCCGTTGAATGTTCTGCCCATGGTGTTCGTAAGCGCTTCGGTGCAAAGACTAGTCAATAGGGTCCGCGTGTGGCGAGTACGGATTGCGGGGGGGGAATTGCCCGCGCGCGGAGCGCCCGGGCCACCCGGAAACGATCAGGGTCGTGCGGCGCTTTGGGCGAGGATGGGGAGTACGTCGTCTGCGACGATGTGGTTCAGGTCGAAGAGCACGTAGCCGCCGGCGCCGGCGGCACGCGCCACGGCAATCTGGTCGAGGACGGCGACGGCATCCAATCGGCTTTCGGCGGCGGTGACCCCGATGCCCGGCCAGATGCGCTTGCCGCCGCCGGGCAGCGCGGTTTGCTCGCGGGTCCAGGCCGTGAATTTCGCGATGTCCTCGGTGTAATTCATGGGGCAGACGAAATCGACCCAGCCCTTCTCGAGCCAGGTCCCCCAGTCCTGGCCGACGCTGCGCAGGCACAGTGGGTAGCGGCCATAGACGGCGGCGGAAATTTCCATATTGGGGCGGAGTTTTCGGCCGAACGCGCTCAAGTCCTGCACGAGGCGGGTGACGCGGCCGGCGCGCCAGGCCTCAAAGCGCCCTTGCAGCGGTGCGCGGCGCACGTCCTGTGGCCAATGCGCCACGGACTGCGCCGTGGATTCCTCAAAGCGCTTGCGGCAGCCATCGCAAAAGCAGGAATGCGAGTCGGGGTAGCGGATGTAATCGAGCTGCACGCCGTCGACATCATAGCGCGTGAGCAGTTCGCGCAGGGCATCCTTCTCGTATTGCAGATTGGCGGGGTGCGAGGGGCAGAGCCAGGGGATGGTTAGGCCCTTGTCCGTTTTTTGCAGGCGGCCTTCCTGTTTGAAGCGCGCCATCAGATCGGCCGGCGCCGTTTCGACGCGCCAGCAGACTTTCCAGGCATGGACGCGCATGCCGTGAGCGCGCCCCGCGGCGAGGGCGGCGGCCATCTGGTCGCCATAGACGCGGAAGGTGTCCGAGCGCGGGAGCACGTCGCTGGCATAATGGGCGACGCCGGGCCAGAGGGTGTTCGCGAAGATGTCGGTGATGCCGCGGTTTTTCAGCAGCGTGCAGGTGCGGTCCCAATCGCCCAGGTACAAGCCGGCGCCGGAATGATCCCAGATGCCCACGCGCTCGCCCTGGCGCGGGG
The DNA here is from genome assembly GCA_945949405.1 of Kiritimatiellales bacterium. Taxonomy (GTDB): domain Bacteria; phylum Verrucomicrobiota; class Kiritimatiellia; order UBA8416; family JAIOPI01; genus JAIOPI01. Next base: position 5,150 of record CAMFEP010000083.1, on the reverse strand, counting down.
GGACGGTGAAGCCGTAGGCGCGCACGCGGGCGAGTTCCGCATCATGCGCGAGGGTGATGGCGTCGGAAAAATCGCCTGCGGCCAGCGCGGTCTCCGCGCGTGAGCGCAGGGAAGAGGCGTCATCCAAGGCCTTGGCCATGGCGCCGGATTGCGAGGCCGGGGCGCGGGTTTTGATGGCGGCGAGGCTGGCGGGGAAATCGCGCGACTCGCGGAAGTGTGCGGAGGCCGCGAGATAATGCTCTGCCGCGGGTTTCCAGAGGTCGGGCGCGCCGGCGGCGACCAGGCCCAGCAGGAGGCGTTGCTTGTTCCAGGCATCGCCATCCGCCAGCAGGACGTGGGACATCCAGAAGCCCTGCGGCGAGGCGACCCAGGCTACGTGCTCGCCAGGCTTTTCGGCATCGTCCTGCCAGGTGGCGATTGTGTGCGCATCGTCGCGGCTGGGCAGGGCCGGGCGGATGTTGCGGGAGGTCTGGTGCACCGCGGGCGGGAGGTTTGGCGGGGCGGAGGCATTGAAGCGGAAGCCGGACCATTGCCCCACGCGCGCGGTGGCGATGTAGGCGCCGAGTTTGAAGCCCATCAGTTGCGCCAGGCGTGTGTCCGCGGAATAGAAAACGATCAGCTTGCCGCCGCGTTGGACGAAGGCCTTGAGGGCCGCGTATTCCTCGGCGGGCAGGTGCGCATTGTAGGGCAGGATGACGACGGAGGCACTGCCGAGCGCGGCGGAGGTGACGGCCTCGTCGGGGATCGTGCGGTGCCCGAGCGAAAAATCGGCGAGCGCGCGGTCGATCGTTTCGGCCATGCGTTTGGCGTAATTCTTTTCTGCGGTGTCGGGCAGGGACGTTGTGCCCTGGATGATGACGACACGCTGTGCGGAGGCGAACGTGGCCCAGAGGCATAAGGCGATTATGAAAAGGCGGCGTTGCATGGCGGGGCATTAAGACAGAATTGTGAGGGGGAGGCATGCAAAAAGTGGGGGAGGAGGGAAGGTGTCAGGGTTCAGGGGGGCCGCCGGCCCGCGGCGGGCCGGATGGAACGAAACAAAGAGACTTCATGGAGTTGGATTGAACCGCAGAACAAGGAACCGCAGATCGGCGAAGTTCGGACCGGACTTCGCTGTTCGCCGTTCCTTGTTCGATATTCTGCGGTTCTCTTTGGACATGAACTCGTTATGAATGCAAACGTCATTTGGTGTCTCAGTCAGGGGGAACGTCGAATGACGGAATCAGGAACGTGTTTCCCTTGTTGTGCAAGACTGGTGGCGCCGCTAAAATCCAAGGCTATGTCCACGCATGCGTTTGATTTCATACTGAACGGCGAGGCGGTGCGCGTTGCGGAGGTGGCGCCGACGACGACGCTGCTGGACTGGTTGCGGGCGAACGGGCACACGGGGAGCAAGTGCGGGTGTGCTGAGGGAGATTGCGGGGCCTGCACCGTGGCGCTGGTCGATCGCGACAGCGGGGGGAAGCCGGCCTACCGCGCGATCAACAGTTGCATCGCGCTGATTCCGATGGTGGCGGGGCGGGAGGTTGTCACGGTTGAGGGGCTGGCCGAAGGAGAAAAGCTCCATCCCGTGCAGGCCTGCATGGTGGAGAACTACGGCTCCCAATGCGGTTACTGCACGCCGGGCTTTGTGGTGTCGATGTTCGAGGCTTACTATCGGGGCGATTGCCGGACACCCGCGCAGGTCAACGATCAGCTCTGTGGCAACCTGTGCCGCTGCACGGGGTATCGACCGATTCGCGATGCGGCGCTGGCGGCGCTGGCGCAGCGCGATGCGGCGCAGGGGCAGGATCGGTTTCAGGCGCGGTTGCAAGCGCCGGTGCGTATGCCCGCGGGACTGGAGTACAGCGCCGCCGGGGAGCGCTTTTTCCGTCCGACGTCGCTGGCGGAATTGTTTGTGTTGCGAAAAGCGTATCCGGGGGCGCGGCTTGTGGCGGGCGCCACGGAAATCGGCGTGGATCTGAACAAGAAGTACAAAGCGTTCCCGTTGCTTATTTCGGTCGAGGCGGTGCCGGAGCTGACGGCGATCACGGAGACGCCAAGCGCGTGGCGGATTGGCGGGGCGGCGACGCTGACGGCGGTCGAAGAAAAACTCGCCAAGGAATATCCGCCGATTGTCAAGATGCTGCGGCTGTTCGCGTCGCGCCAGATTCGCAATCGCGCCACGCTGGGCGGCAACCTGGCGACGGCGTCGCCGATTGGGGATAGCGCGCCGGTGCTGATGGTTTTCGATGCGGCGCTGGTGCTGGCATCGGCGGCGGGCGAGCGCACGGTGCCGCTGGCGGAATTTTTCACGGGGTACCGGCAGACGGTGCTGCGCGCGGACGAGGTGATCAAGGAAATCGTGCTGCCGCGTTTTGCGCCGCCGGAAGGGATTTCGCGGCGCGCGGATTTCATCAAGGTGTCGCATCGCCAGGAACTTGACATCAGCATCGTGGCCGGCGCGTTTTGCGTGGATGTCGATGCGGGTGGCGTCGTGCGACAGGCGCGCCTGGTCTATGGGGGCGTGGCCGAGCGGACGCGCCGAGCGCTGAAGGCGGAAGCGGTGCTGGTGGGCAAGACGCTGGCGGAGGCGGCGGGCGCGGTGGCGGAGGTTTTGCGTGGGGAGTTCACGCCCATCGACGATGTGCGCAGCGGGGCGGCGTACCGGCGGGGGCTGGTGGTGTCGCTGTGGGAGAAGTTTCTCGGTGGTGAACGCAGCGAGGTGCACGACGGGGAGCCGGCGTATCAGCACCAGGGTGCCTGGCCGGAGGCGGATGCGACGCGCCAGTTGCGCCATGAAAGCGCGGTGGGGCATGTTACCGGGCTGGCGCGCTATGTGGACGATACGGCGCAACGGCGGCCGATGCTGGAGGTCTGGCCGGTGATGGCGCCGCACGCGCGGGCGCGGATTCTGAGGCGCGATGCGAGCGCGGCACGGCGGCATCCGGGGGTGGTGGCGGTGTTGCTGGCGGAGGATATTGTTGGGGCGAACAACGTCGGCGTGGTGCGCCACGACGAGCCGCTGTTTGCGCAGGACGAGGTGCTTTACCAGGGGCAGATGATCGGCGTGGTCGTGGGTGAGACGTTGAAGGCCTGCCGCGAGGCGGCGGCGCTGGTGCAGGTGGACTATGCGCCGCTCGCGCCGATCGTGGGGATTGCCGCGGCGATTGCGCAAAACAGTTTTCACACGGAACCACACACGCTCACGCGCGGCGATTGCGGGGCGGCGCTGGCGGCGGCGCCGCAGCGGTTTGAGGGCGAATTTGCGTTCGGCGGGCAGGAGCATTTTTATCTGGAGACGCAGGCGGCGTGGGCCGAGGCGGATGAGAACGACGCGGTATTCGTCAGTTCATCGACGCAGCACCCGTCGGAAATCCAGACCATCGTGAGCGAGGTGCTCGGGCTGCCGCGCAACAAGGTGGTGGTGCAGGTGCCGCGCATGGGCGGGGGCTTCGGGGGCAAAGAGACGCAGGGCAATGCGGTCGCGGCGATTGTGGCGCTGGCGGCGCGCAAGACGGGGCGGCCCGTGCGCGTGCAGCTCGATCGGGATCTCGACATGACGCTGACGGGCAAGCGCCATCCGTTTTATGGAAAGTTTTCCGTGGGGCACGATGCGGAGGGGCGCTTGCTGGCGGCGCAGGTGGAACTGGTGTCGGACGGTGGCTGGGCACTCGATTTGTCGCAACCGGTGCTGGACCGCGCGCTCTTTCATTTGGATAACGCCTATTACATTCCGGCGGTGCATTTCACGGGGCGGGTGGCGAAGACGCACACGACCTCGCACACGGCGTTTCGCGGGTTTGGCGGGCCGCAGGGCATGCTGGTGATCGAGGAGATTTTGGACCGTGTCGCGCGGCGGGTGGGGCTGCCGCCGGAGGTGGTGCGGGCGCGGAATTTGTATCATGGCAGCGGCGAGACGAACCAAACGCATTACCTTGAGGATGTTGGCGATAACCGCATTCAGACGATGTGGCATCAGGTGCAGGAGCAGGCGGGGTTTGATGCGCGGCGCGCGGCGGTGGCGGCATGGAATCGCACGCATGCGCGGGTCAAGCGCGGGCTGGCGATCACGCCGGTCAAATTCGGGATTTCCTTCACGCTGTCGCATTACAACCAGGCGGGGGCGCTGGTGCTGCTGTACCAAGACGGCACGGCGCAGGTGAACCATGGCGGCACCGAGATGGGACAGGGGCTCCACACGAAGGTGCTGGGCGTGGCGATGCGCGAGTTGGGGCTGACGGCGGAGCAGATTCGCATGATGCCGACGAGCACGGACAAGGTGCCGAACACGTCGGCCACGGCGGCCTCGTGCGGCGCCGATCTGAACGGCGCGGCGGTGGCGGCGGCATGTGTCACCTTGCGGGAGCGGCTGACGCCTGTGGCGGCGGGGTTGCTGGGGCCTGATTTGGATCGCGGCGTAAAGCCGCTCCTACAGGGCGGGGAGATTGTGTTTGAGAAGGGGGAGGTTTTTGCGAGGTCGCGGCCGGACGAGCGGGTGCCGTTTGCCAAGGTCTGTGCGAAGGCGTACACGGAGCGGGTGAGCCTGGCGGCGACGGGGTATTACAAGACCCCGGGAATTTATTGGGATTGGGGTAAATCGGCGGGGCGGCCGTTTCATTACTTTGCGTGTGGCGCGGCGGTGGCGGAGGTCGAGGTGGACGGGTACACGGGGATGCATCGCGTGCGGCGGGTGGACATCGTGCATGACGTGGGCGATTCGCTGAATCCCGGTGTGGACCGCGGGCAGATCGAAGGCGGTTTCGTGCAGGGGATGGGCTGGCTGACGTGCGAGGACTTAAAGTGGGATGCGAAGGGGCGGTTGCTCACGCACAGCGCCAGCACCTATCAGATTCCCGATATCAGCGATGCGCCGATGGAATTCAACGTAACGCTGCTGCCCAAGGCGGCGCAGGCCGGCACGATTCACGGAAGCAAGGCGGTGGGCGAACCGCCGGTGATGCTGGCGATTTCCGTGCGCGAAGCGATCCGTGATGCTGTGGGGGCATTCGGCCCGGCGGGCGGTGAGGTGCGGCTGGCCTCGCCGGCCACGGGGGAGGCAATTTTTGCGGCAATTCTGGCGCGGGTGGGGGCCGGGAAGTGCTAAGTGCGACGTGCGTGCTGGGTGCTTGGGCGGAGATTACGAATAGGCTTTCGAGTCGATAGGTGAG
>CAMFEP010000082.1 GCA_945949405.1 Kiritimatiellales bacterium | reverse complement strand
AAACAGATCGATCAGCCGCTTCATGCGCCGCATCAACGGCAGGCGCGACTCCAGATTCGCCTGCATCAAAAATTCCTCGTTCACAAATTCGAGCGGCGTCAACCCGCGGTAGATCTCGAACACGCTCAGGGGGCTCAAGACCTCGACCCCTTCAAATCGCAGCCGCTTGAGCTTGGGATACAGCCGCGACGCCTGATCCGGATCCTCCAGCCCCACGATGATCAGGGTGACCCCAAGGCTGCGGATCAGCGCGTCCATATTGGCAACCGTGCAATTGAGAACGGCGATGCCATCCACCACCGTATCCGCGGGCGGCTCATCGCGCTCGATGTCCGTGATCCGCAGGTTGGCAACCACCTTGTGGACCGGCAGGACATAATCGTTTTCCACGATGCGCCGCAACCCGGCGGCGCGCGCGCCGGCTCCCAGAACCACCGTGCGACACTGGAATATCTGGCTGCGGAAGAGCGAGCGGTAGAGCAGCAGTTTGAGCGTCAACGAAAACAGGCTGTAAAAAGCCAGGGTCAGGCCCACCACGCCGCGACCAATGACGGTTTCCATCATCCATGCATACGAGGTGATGCCCAGGATCAACAGCGCGAAGAACAGCGAAAAAAGCCAGGTGACCACCAGGTTGAAGCGCGAAAAGGTGTACTGGAGCCGGTAGCTGCCCGCCAAGTAATTGGCCACCAGAATTCCGCCGAAGAGCAGCAACAGGCCCTGCCGGTTGGCAATCACATAGAGCCCCGCATCCTCCTGCCCCAGGCGCAGGATCACGCCGACAAAGGCGCCAAGCACAAGGCACGCCAGATCCATCATGGCGATCCAGGTGACGTGCGTACGGATATGCGAGCGACTGGTTGCCATGGTGCGGGGCGTGGCGGAGACGCCGCCACCGCGTCCTTTACGACGTCGGGAGGAACGTGTCGGTGAACCACTTGCCCGGCGAGCGGCGCCGACCGCTCTGCTGCAACACCCCGCCACGACGCTTGTATTTCTTGGTTTCGAGGTCGGCCTGGTCGCCGTAATACGCATAGCTGTACCCGTAGCTGTACGCATTGCTGTAGTACGCATAGTTGGGATACTGGTACGTATAATACAGGCTGTTGATCTTGTGCATTTCGATGCTGTTGAGCACCATGCCCACGACCCGCGCATCCTTGAGTACATCAAGCGAGTAGCGGATCAGCGGCTTGGGCGTGTGATTGACGCGGGCGACATAAATCACCACGCCGAATCCCTGCGAAGCCAGAATTACCGTGTCCGTGACGCGCAGAACGGGGGAGGAATCGCAAATGATGTAATCGTATTCGTCCTGAATTTCGGTAAAAAAGTTCTGCATCCCGGCGGATTGCAGCAATTCGGGCGCATCCTCCACGGGCGGGCCCGGCGGCGCCAGATACAGGTTCTCGATGCGCGTGGGCACGATGACGGAACGCAGCGTGCGCTCGCCGCGCAGCACGTTGGTGATGCCCGGCTCTTTCTCCAGGCCCAGCGAACGGTGCAGGCGCCCGCGCCGCAAGTCCATATCCACCAGCAGCACGCGCCGCCGCATCTGCGCCATCATAATCGCCGTGTTCAGGGAAGTCAGGGTCTTGCCCTCGCGCGAATCCGCGCTGGTCACAATCATGATTTTTTCGCCGGCTTTTTCGAGCGCCGCCACGATGCTGGTGCGCAACGCGCGGTAGGCTTCCACGGCGCCAACCGAGTGTTCCTCGGTTACGATCGGGCGAATGGCTTTTTCGAGGCCGCTGTGCACCCAGAAGGGCACGCCGCCCAGGAAGGGAATCCCCAGCGAGCGTTCGACGTCGACGATCGACTGGACTTTGTTGTCGAGCACCTGGGACACCAGCGCCAGCCCGCCCCCCAGCCCGAGCCCGATCGCCAGCGCAATCACCAGCACCTTTGCCGGCTCCGGCCATACGGGCCGGTTGGATGAGGCCGGCTGTCCATATTGCACACGCTCGGCCTTCATTTCCTCGGTGATGCGCATGTCATTCAGGCGCGCGTACAACGTCTGGTAATTCTGCTCATAGCGCGTGGTTTGGGACTGCAGCCGCCCAAGTTCGGCCATCTTCTGCGCCTTGGCCCAGTTGACGGCCTGCCACTTGTACTCCGCCCCCTCGAGCGCGGCGTCGGTGATCTGCAAGGCGCGGTACTTGTCCATCATCTGGCGGAATTGCAGTTCCGCGGCCAGCCGCAGACTGCCTTGAATTTCGGCAATCTGCTTGCGAATTTCTTTGAGCGCGGGGTGGTCATCCTTCAGGTTTTGCGCCATCTCCTTCTCTTTTGCCTCGAGCACAATCAATTCGTAGCGCGTGCCAGCCCAGCCCAGCCCGCGCTCCGCCGGCGAACTGCCCGCCGAAGTGCCGGAGCCCGACTGCCCCAGATTTTGCGAGGCCGCATCCGCCGCACCCGCGGCCGTCGCGTTGGGCGGCGACGCGCCCGGAGCTGTCTCGGGAGTGGCCGTGGCCTCGCTGCCCCCCAGATTCAGTTGCAATTTGCCGTCCGGCCCCAAGCGGTAGGCGCTGACGGCTTCGATGGTCTCCAGGTTCGCATTGCGCAACGCCGGGAACGACACCTCCATCATCCACATCGACGTGCGGATCGCGCGCCGCTGGGCAATCAGTTCGCCGACATAGGCATCCTCCTCCTCGGCTCGCAGCGAAACACGACGGATGTCGTTCAGGCGCTCGAACTCAAACACCTCGTTTTCCGCGGTACGGATGCGCTCCTCCATCTCCTCCAATTCCTTGCGCAAAATCACGGTGGTGGATTCCGTGGTCTGCACCCGCGCCTCATTATACATGCGCTCGTGAATGACCATGATTTCCGACAACAACTTCTCCGCATAGCGCGGATTTTCACTGCGCACACTGACCTTCAACGTCTGCTCGCCCATCGATTTCATGTCGAGCCGCAGATCCATCTTGCGCGAATCCCCCAACTTGACGCCCCACTCCTTGGCGAGACGTTGGATCGCCTCCTTGCGCGCCTGGTCGCCCTCGAGCATGCGCCGGTGGCGCTCGATCGACGCCCAGCGCGACTGCACATCGATCTTCAGGGTGGGATCCACAAAGGAACGCACCTGCACGTTGGTCACGAATTTTTTTGGCGTGAACTGAAGGAAAAGCACGCCAATCAGTAGGCTGTAAAGAAAGCAAACCGTGATGGTCTGCCAGCGGAATAGGATCATTCCAAGGTACAGACGAAAATCGATGGGCGAACTTTCCCGTGCCGCCGGTTCTGGCATACGCTACCCCTTGCCGCGGCCTTCGGGCTGTTGTGCGCCCATGATAAGGAACGCCGTCCGCGGCCGGCGCGTTCCGAAAAACCGTGAACCGAACTCGCTGAAGCTGTCCCTAGAAGAGGCTGATCCGGCGGGCTGGAATGATGATGCGATCGCCGGACTGGAGCGGAAAATCGAGCTCCGGATCGCCTTCTTCCATGATCTCGCGGACATTCACGCGAAATTCCTGCTCGATGCCGTCCCGATCCGCCCGAATCACGCGAATGGCCTTGTCGTTGGCGTACGGCGGCAGGTCGCCCATGCGGAAAATGAGATTCATCATCGTAAAGCGCTCGGAGGGCTCAAACCGGTAGAATCCCTGCTGGCTGACCTCGCCCAGCACCAGCACCCAGCGCGGCTCCTCGGGCAGGCCTTTGTTGCGCTGCTGCACTTTGGAATAGACCAACACCATGTCGTTGTTGCGCAGCATCACGTCCGGCATCTGGGGATTGCGCTTTTCGTCGGACAGGTCATACACCTCGCCCGGCAAATACGGCGAAAGGATCGAGCGCAGCCCGCCACGCACCACCTTGACCTTCGTGCGCCAGGGGGTGTCCGTGATGCCCCCCACCTGGTTCAGCGCATTGTTGAGGGAAACCTCATCACCGGCACCGATCTTGATCAACCCCGGGCGGCGCACGGCACCGGAAATGCGCACTTGGTCATACGACGGCCGCAAAATTTTAACGGTGACGGTGGCCGTATGAAATTCACGCGACATCAGGATCTGGCTAATTTTTTTCGCGGCGTCATCCTCGGTGAGGTTGTCCAGAATGACCGGGCCGATGTAGCCCAGTTGGATGCCACCCAACCCGTTGACGGGATACGAGCCGCTCAACCCGGGATCCTCGCCCACCGTGATGCGCAAGACACTGTCCGCCTGAATCGTCAGCGCGCCACCGCCCAACGCAAGGTCCAGCGGCATGTAGTTGCCCGCGGGGGCGGTCTCCATGCTTGTGCCTGCTGGCGTGGCCGTGTTTGCCGGGGCCGGCGATGCGGAGTTGGGCACCAACGTCATCGGGGCATCCGGCCGGTCGCCCGCATTGCTGGGCGCCGCAAGGGCCTCACCCTGCGCGTCAATATCGCGCATGAGATCGGCCAGCACAACCTCGCGCCGGGAAGATGAGGCACATCCGCCGGCCAGCAAAGTCGCAATTACGAGTGCCAGGCAACCGCTAAAACGCTTCATGATGGCAACGTCTCGTCAACGGCAAGACACATGGACATGCGTTGTCCGATGCGCCAGTACGCGTCCAATTTCGTGGCGGCACCCTGCCCGCCAGCCGTGTGTAACTGATTTAAAAGCAAAGCCTAGCATTTAGGACAACTATCGCGAAAAGTCAATTCAAAACCCCGCCCATTCACGCGCCCACTTACGGCTGGGCCTCGCGCCGCTGCACCTCATCCAAAAGCCGTCGGGCCCGCGCGTCGATGTAGTCGAGATCGTTGATCCGGGTATCCCTGCGTACCTCGTCAATGCGGATCCGTGCCTCACCGAATAAACCCTGCGCCAGCAGCACCTCCGCCGAATTCAGGCGGGTTTCCAGGGCGCCATAGCCGTTTTCATCCAGCCGCGCCATGGCCCGGTCCATATATTCGCGGGCGCGATCCACATCCCCACTGCGCAAATACACCATGGCGGCCGTGTCGAGCACGGCAAACGACTCGCTGTTGATCTCCAGCAGGCGCGGCAGAAGCTCCCGCGCGCGCGGCGCCGTGTCCGGATGCTGGCTCAAATTGTAAATCAGGTTGTTGAGAATGCTCATCTGGTCGGGATGCAACGCCAGGGTCCGTTCCAGAATGCCGATGGCCTTGGCGTCGTAACCGGACACGCGCGCCGCCTCCGCCGCCAGCAGCAGGGAACGCACGCGCACCCCGGCCAGCTCCTGCGAAATCAAGGGCTCCAGCAGCGTCAGCGCCCGCTGCGAATCCCCCCGCTGGAAATACAAATGGCCCAGGTACTGCACCCACTCCGGATCCTTGGGAAAATGCTCCTTGAGATATTCCAGCGCCGTGACGAGATCCGCATCGGGCGTGGCCTGGATGGTCTTGATCTCGACAATGGCGCGGTAAAAAAGTGCCGGATCCACGGCATGGTCGATCCCCAGGCGCGCGCACTGCAGCGCCCACTCCGCGTCGCGCTTCTCTAACGCGCAACGCAGTCCCAGCATGTACGCGGAAATCAACCCGTGAGTGCGCTTGTTTTCCACCGCCTGCCGGGCCAGGTAGGACGCCTCCTCCAGCATGCCGTTGCGCAATAAATAATCACCGCCGCGCACCAGCGCATCGGGCGAATACAAGCCTGCTTTCACGGCTTGCTGACACGACGCCATCGCCCAAGTCCCCGTCCCCTGCGTGCGAACCCCCGCCACGAGGGACGCCAGCCAGATCTCGGGATCATCCGGACAGGCGTCGCGCGCCGCCTGCACCGCAACGGGCTCGCCTTCCGTAAGCGCAATCAGGATGCGATGCAACAGGGCCGACTTCGGCAACTCCCCCAGCGCCGCCCGCGTGGCCAGTGCGGCCTGGTCGTACTGCCGTGCCCGCGCCAGCAACACGGCGAGCCGGTGCAGGGCCGTCGCCTTTTCTGGAATGTCGCGGCTGGATTCCTTCGGCGTGTCGCGTCCCGCGGCGCGCCAGCGCTGCAGACTCGCCGGATCCGCCCCGTGCGGCGCTTCATACCAAGCCGCCGTGAGCGTATCCAACGCCTTCATGAACGGGCTCTTGTCCGCCGCCATACGCGCCTTGCAGCGCTCCAGCTCGCGGGCGATCTCTTCCGGCAACATCGGCTTGGGCCAACGGCGCGTGATCACCATCTCCGCGGGCACCGGCAGCAGCGTCTGGCGCTTGCCCACGGCGCGCGGATCAAACGAAAGGCCCAGTACCTTGTGGGTGCGGTCCGCTTCACGCAATCGCCCGGTTTCCGCATTGAGTCGCGCCGCCGTATGCAGGTAGAGGTCGTCCTCGTGGTCGCCGAGCACGAACAGGGCCTGGTCCTTGAATCCAAAAATATCCCAGATGGCGGCGCGCAGCAGATCCGTGTACCCCACCCCCGGAAACATCGTCGCCGCATGGTTGGCCACATCCATCGCCTGCACCGCCAGATTCAGATTGAGCAGCGCGTTCACCATCAGCAGCTCGGCCTGCAACTCCACCAGGTCCGTGACCATGTAATACTCGCGCAACGCTTCATAGGCTTCATCCCAGCGCTTTTCCTGGTCGAAAAATTCCGCGTGCTCGAGCAGCACCTGGGGAGTAAAAATCGGGTACTTCGCACGGATATCGTCCAGCCGCTTGTGCGCCTCATCAAAACGTCCCTCGGACGCCAGCACACTGGGGAAAATCAATTCGCCGCGCCGCGAGAGGCTGTGATCCTGCTCGCGCGCCTGCAACTCCGCCAGCGTCCACTTCATGTACCGGTCGCGCACCTGGCCCAACGACGCCCGCGTCAGGTCCTGTTCGAGCGGCACATGCGCCCAGAGCCGGTTGAGCGGCCAGAGATACCGCGTGTGGGCAGCCAGCGGGCGCAGGTCGATCGTCGCATCGCGGTCACCCCCGCCCACATTGATCGCATGCCGGCGAAAGCCATACCACCGGCTGCCGAACTGGGCCGGCGTGTAAAACACATCCGGATGGCGCGCATCAATGGCGAGCAGATGCAGGTAGGCCAGCCAGGCCAGATCAGGGCGTGAAAGCTGGAAGCAGTAGGTGATGTAGGGAACGATCTGCTCGGCATCGAGCTTGGCGTAGTTCGCCGTGAAGTTGGCGGCAAAACGATCCTCCCACTCGCCGCCCGGGCGCCGCGAGGCCAGCACGAAGAGGTTGCGCAGAAAGCGCGGGTCTTCCCCCCACTGATGCAGCGCATGCCGCATGGCGCGCGCCGCCCCGTCGAGATTGTTGACGCGCAGGCAGGCGTGTGCCGCGATCAACGCCTGGCTCACGTCCTGGTATGGCTGGTCGCTGTCCGCGCCGGCAATCGCCGCCCACTGTTCGTGGCGCGCCAGAAACGGAAATAGCGCGCGTACCCGGTCCGCGGCGATCGTCGAATTCCCTGCGAATACAATGTAGTGGCTGGCCAGCTCGGGATCGTCCTGGATCGCGGCATACTCGGCGCGCACCATCGCCACCCCCGGCAACCGGCGCTCCTCCTCGGACAGGGCATCGATCTGCGCCACCGCCTCCGGTGCCCGCCCCAAGGCCATGAGCGACCAGCTCTTCAGCGTGGTCTCCAGCGGACTCAAGGGCCCCGGCATGCTGTTGAAAGTCGCCAGCGCCCCCTGAAAATCCCGGCGCATTACCTGCACCCGCGCCTTCTTGGCCAGCAGGTCCAGATCGTTCGGCTTGCGCTGCAGGCTGCGCGCGATCGCCCGTTCCGCGACCTCCCGATTCGTTTCCAGCAACCCTTCGATGACGTCGCGACGCATCTGCTCGCGGTGCGCGGGGCGGGACTTGTACACCGCCAGCACAATCACCATCGCCAGCACGCTTAACACCACCAGCAGGCGCGCCCAGCGAAAAAAAAGGCTCCAGAACCGCGGCAGGCGCGTGGCGCGCTCGGGCGGCTCAAGATCCTGGCGGGCAATGCCGTCCAGGCGCCGGCGCAGGCGTCCCTTCCAGACCTGCCACGCGGCCGCCTCGATCTGCACCAGCACGATCGCCACAAGCAGGAACCAGCCCAGCTGGTCGTGCAGCACGTTGTCGCTCCACTCGGGCGGCATGGTCGGCGCCAGCTTGACCACCGCCGAGATGCGCGCCACGTTCAGCGCCAGCACCTGCGCCAGCCCCGTCAGCAGGAGCACCACCAGCTCGATCACGTGGAAGCGGAAGAGCAGCCCGACGCCCAGTCCGCACAACAGCACCGAGAATGCCGTGCGCATGCCGCTGCAGGATTCGGGCACGCCGATCGTGTCAAATCCTGTGTAGAGATACAGCCCGTCCGCCCACACGCGCACGTTCATACCGTGCAACACCCACTCCGCCCCCGCCAGCGACCAACGCTGCATGGCAAGCTGCAGCGGCCCGAAAATCTGCCCCGGCAGGGGATGAATCCAATACAACAGCAGCAGCGCCCGCAGAATGTCGCCCGCGTACCGGTTCGGCAGGGACCAGCGCAGGCAGGCGTATAGCAGGAGCATGATCCCCAGCCACTCGTACTGATGCACCGTAAAAATGATGCCGCCCACGGCCAGCACCGCGCCCGCGGCACCGCTGCCCCCCAGCCACGCGGCCCGGTGCCCCGGCGCCGGCGTGTCCTTGGGCTTGGGGCGGACCAGCACCAGCGCGGCAAAGAGCCCGCCCAGCACGAAGCGCACCATGCCGTGCTGGTCCCCCGTAAGCCGCGAATAATTGGCGGCAATCCACGCGCCCAGCAGCGCCAGGGCGGCCAGCAACACGGTTTTTCGCATGGGGTTCATGACATCAAAATCAGAACTGGTGTGAATACGCCAGGGTGGCATCAAACGTATCGCGCGTGAACTCCAGCGTGTTGAGATCGCTCAAACGCTCGTACCGCTCCACATAGGTCCGGAAGGTGACCTCTTTCATGATCTTCAGCGCCGTGCCGATGCGCACCACGCGCGCGTAGTAATCTTCCTGGGTTTCCGCCGGCGTGGTGTCGTCGACCGGCCCGTCCTCCGGGCGATTGTTGTAGACCACGCGGTAGGTGTAACTGCTGTCGAGCGTCAGGAAACTAAACAGCGGGTAGACCACCGCCACACCGCTGTTCCAGACATCGTAGGGATTCGAATCCACGTCCGTCGTCGTATCCACGGTTTCGTAGTTGGAGAAGACCCGGATGCCCGCGCCCACGCGGTTGTAATCAATCGAATAGCTCCACTGGTCATACTCCTCGAAGGCCGTATCAAATCCGCTGCGCAGACCGCGCGAATACCCCAATTGGTGCGCGAGATCCTTGGTGAGCTGCGT
>CAMFEP010000081.1 GCA_945949405.1 Kiritimatiellales bacterium | reverse complement strand
TACCGCGCCAGCCTTCACAGCGCCAAATCCACTGCAGAGGCTTCACCTTTTCGGGTGGAAGGATGAGAAAAGAAAAACATGGAATTATCCAGCCAAGATTGTACCTTAGGTTAGCCCTGAAGTTGTCCAACTGATGGGGGGAAGCTCAGGTGTCGCGCTATCCGGTTAGCTCCTGTCTCCAATAACGGCCATGCATGTGAAAACATTTGGGCGAGTCGCATGCATCGGGGCTATCGTTTTTGGCGTAATCCAGTCAAATCTTGCGGGCGCCGGGCTGCTATTGAATGAATTTCTGGCGGTAAACAATGTTGGGCTTCAGGATGAAAACGGTGAGCGCCAGGATTGGATCGAATTGTTCAACTCGGGAACGCAGGCCATCAACCTCGTGGGTTGGCACCTCACCGATGACGCAGACGACCTGAATGCCTGGACATTCCCATCCACGAATTGTCCCGCCGGCAGTTACCTGCTTGTCTTTGCGTCCGGGAAAAACCGTTCCCAAACGGGACAGCCGCTGCATACGAACTTCAAGTTAAGCGGGGACGGGGAATACCTGGGGCTTGTCCGTCCTGATGGGATCACGGTGGAGGATGCCTACAGCCCCGAGTTCCCCGCACAGACAGCCGACGTTTCATTTGGTCGAACGACGAATCTGTTGGACGGTGTCGGGTATTTTTCAATTCCGACGCCACGCGCTACCAACAGTCTGGCGGCGCTGGCCAAGGTTTTGGATACCAAGTTCAGCGTGGATCGGGGCTTTTTTACAAACGCGATTGTGGTTGCGATCAGTAGTGCGACGGTTGGGGCGCAGATTCGCTATACCTTGGATGGCAGCGTTCCGACGGCGGCCAGCACGCTCTATGTGGCGCCTCTCGCGATCACGCACACCGCGGTGTTGCGTGCAGTCGCATTCAAATCCGGTTACCTGTCCACCGATGTGGATACGCAGACGTATTTATTCCTGGACGACGTCGTTCAGCAACCCGCGAGTCCCGCGGGCTATCCGGCCACATGGCACGCGTATACGGCCGACTATGCGATGGAAGACAATACGAACGATTTGAAGCTGATTGCGGGAGGGACCAATGCGAACCTTTCCGTGCAACAGGCGCGCGATCTGGTGAAGCAATCCCTGGCGGGATTGCCGGTGGTTTCATTGGTGATGAGCATTGCCGATTGGTTTGATTATAACACGGGAATCTATGCCAATTCACAGAGCCAGGGGCCCACGTGGGAGCGTGCCTGTTCCGTGGAATATCTGCCATTGGGAGGCGAGGAGGGCTTTCAGGAGAATGCCGGTGTGCAAATGCATGGCGGGACCGCGCGGTTCCCGGAGATTACGCCAAAACACAATATTCAAGTCTCCTTCAAGAATCAGTTCGGCGAGTCATCGTTGCAGTATTCCCTCTTCACCAATGCCCCCGTGGAGGAATTCAATACGCTGGTGTTGCACGCCGACTGCCGGGATTGCTGGACCAGTCCGGGCGATTATGGAGGCGTTCCGAATCCGCGATCACAGGCTTCCTATATTCGCGATGCATGGGTTATCGAGAGTCAACGGGATATGGGCGTGCCGACGCCAGGGCGGCGTTTCGTGAATCTATACATCAATGGGATGTATTGGGGTGTCTATGCCATGACCGAGCGGGCGGATAATTATTTTGCGGCGTCGCGTTTGGGCGGCGAGAGCACGGCATACGATACCGTGAAAAATGTATTTCCCGCCGTGGCGATCGAAGGGGATACGACCAAATGGTTGCAGTTGAAGGCACTCGCGAATGCGGGCTTGGCCAGCAATGCCTCCTACGAATTCATCCAGGGTAACAAGGCCGACGGGATGCGTGATCCAACCAATGAAATCCTGTGTGATATCGAATCCATGTTGGGCTTCAATTTGCCCGGCCAATATGCCGCACCCTATGACTGGCCAGGCAACTGGTACGCGGATCGACTGCGGGGCGCCAACAGCATTGGATTTCATTTTTTCAACTGGGATGCGGATCTCTCCTTTGTGGTCAGCGGGCTCAATGATGACAAGGTCACGATTGGTGGTGGGTCCATCTGGGACGACACCTGTGGCGCGGTGGATCGCGGGTGCCGGTTTAATGCGGAGTACCGTTTGCGCTATGCGGACTTCGTCCATCGCCATTTTTTTCACGAGGGGGCTTTTACCGCGCCGGCCGCGGCGGCCCGGTGGATGCGCCTGGCTGCTGAAATCCGGCCCGCCATGATTGCCGAGGCGGCGCGCTGGGGGGACTACCGGCGGGACGTGCATCAGTACCAGACCGGCCCCTACGAACTCATGACGCCCTCCCAACACTGGGAGCCGACGGTGCAGACGATGGCGCAGGCGCATGTCGCCGCGCGCTACCCGATCGTACTTCAGCAATATCGTGCGCTCGGGCTGTATCCCTCCGCGGTTGCACCCGAGTTCGTGGTGAATGGGATAATGGCGTATGGGGGCACGTTTCCGGCGGGGGCGACGCTCACGATGAGTGCATCCAATGCCATCTATTTTACGCAGGATGGGTCTGATCCGAGGCAGTACGGCACGAGTGCGGCGGTGGGCGCGCTCTATACGGGGCCCATTCCGCTTTCATACAGCGTGCGGATAAAAGCGCGCGCGCTATCCGGAACGAATTGGAGCGCATTGGCGGAAGCCATCTTTGCTCCAACGCTCCCAACTTCCCTGCGGATCACGGAACTGATGTTTGACCCACGGAGCATGGGCGGCCAGACCAACTGGACGTCCGACGATTTTGAGTATGTGGAGTTTGAAAATCAAGGCACTTCCACCATCGGGCTGGCGGGGTTGCGTGTCAATTCTGGGATCAACTTTGACTTCACCGTCGGTGCGGCCAAGACGCTGGCCCCCGCGCAATTTGTGCTGGCGGTCGCGAACCGCGCCGCGTTTGCCAGCCGCTATCCCACGGTTTCGAGCAATTTGGTTGCCGGTGAGTTCACGCGGAGTTTTGGTCTACCACGGCCGGTGTTGCGTGATGAAGGCGAGGCATTCCGACTGATTGATGCACAGGGATCGAATGTGGTGGCCTTCACCTATCGCGACGATCGAGGATGGCCCTTGGCGGCAGCGGGGGCGGGCCACTCCCTGGTTCCTGTGGCCGGGGTGGATCAGACCCACGATCTCGCTTATGGGGGCCATTGGCGCGCGAGCACGTTCCGGGACGGTTCTCCGGGCGTTGCGGATCCGGAGGTTAATTCGAGCCTGTCACTCAATGAGTTCGTGGCGCACACGGATTATACGAATGGACAGCCATGGCAGGATTCCAACGACTGGATAGAGCTGTATAATCGCGGCACCACGGCGGTTGCATTTGCCAACTGGTATCTTAGCGACCGGGCGGACAACTTGAAGCTGTGGGCGCTGCCAGCATCGAATGTCCTGCTCGCCACGGCATGGCGGGTATTCGATGAAGTAACCGGCTTTCATACCGCCACGAACATTGGATTTGGTTTAAACAAGGCCGGCGATGAAATTTATTTGTCGTGCCTGCCGGGCAACGCAACCGACCGGGTTGTTGACGCCATTCGGTTCAAGGGGCAGGAAAATGGTTTCAGCGAGGGGCGCTGGCGGGATGGTAACGGATTGTGGCGAACGATGCTGGGCCCCACGCCAGGCGCACAAAATCAAACACCGGCCAGTCGCGTGGTGCTGAGCGAGTTTATGCCGCATCCTCAGGACCTGGAAGGGGGGGGCAACAATCTGCAGGATGAATTCGTCGAACTGTACAATCCCCTGGCCGTGACGGTTGCGCTCGCCAATGTGACGGGCGCCTGGCGCCTCGATGGCGAGGTTTCGTATGTGTTTTCGAATGGCGCCGTCCTGGCCCCGGGCCAGCGCCAGGTGATCGTGGGCTTTGACCCGCAGGCTGAGACCAATACGCTGCAAGCTTTTCGTGATCGCTATGATCTGGGGGCGGGACCGGTGGCGATTCTGGGGCCATGGGATGGGCAACTCGACAATGCCGGTGGGCGGCTGGCGCTGGAACGGCCCCAAGCCGGTGATTGGCCCGGCGACCCCATCAACTGGGTGATTGTGGACGAAGCGATCTACTTTGACCGTGACCCATGGACCCCGCTGGCGGACGGGACCGGCCGATCGCTTCAGCGCATCGATATGGAAGACTCTGGCAACGATCCCGTCAATTGGTTTGCTCCCCTCGTTGCGACTCCCGGTGCGCCTTCCGTGCCGTTGACTTTACTGGAACCGGAACCCGGCGCGGTTTGTTTTGTCGGGCAGGGGATGCACGTGTTTGCCCTGACGGACGGCGATCGTTTGCAGGCCCCCATTGGCGATGTCGTTTTTTATGAAGGGACCAATGTGATTGCGGTGGATGGCGCGGCGCCCTATGAAGGGGCATTCGTGGCACCCTCGGTGGGGATTTTCAGTCTGCATGCCGAGATCACCGATGCCACCGGGGTGATCACGTCCAGCACGGTCGTGGTTACGGTGCTTGGTGTGAACCCCGTGACGATTTTGCAGACGAACGATTTTGTTGCGGATGTTGCGGGCACGATTTCGGGAGATGCTGCCGCCGTGGTGGTTTCCGTCTTTTGGGGTGAAATCGACGGGGGGACCAACGCTGAATCGTGGAGTGAGTCCACGGATGCCGTGGTGGTCGGGAATACCAATTTCCAAGCGCAACTTGCGCTCACGAAACCGGGAACAATCTACCATGCGAGGGCGCGCGGATCGCATGGCGGTCGGGTGGGATGGTCGCCGGCGAGCACGGCTTTCACGAGCCTATCCCTGGGATCCTGGCCGTGGCGAATGCCCATTACGATTACGGGGTATACGGGCACCGAGCGGCTCCGGAATTTCCCCGTGTTGGTGGCGTTGGGTAGCCACGTGACAGGATTTGCGTATGACCAATTGGGGACGTATTGGGGAAGCCTGCGCTTCCAAGATGGTACTGGGCTTGCCTTGGCGTTTGACATGGAAAGCTGGAATACGGGTGGCGTGAGTCATGTCTGGGTGGTCGTGCCGGAGTTGACGAACGGCGTGACGATCACGGCCTATTGGGGGGGCGGCATAACCGGCGCACCGTCGTACGCGCTGTCGGGAGCCGCATGGAATACACAATATGAAGCCGTGTGGCATATGGGTGAATCCCTCGCGGATGCCACGCAGCATGGCCACGACGCTGTGAATATGGGTTCCACGACAGCAACGGGGCTGGTCGGCACGGCGCGCAGTTTCGACGGCGGAAACGATGCCATCCAGCCCCAATTGGATGCCGCGTGGCTGGGCCAGGCGATTCAAGGGCTCACCATCAGCGTGTGGGCAAATCCGATGGCCGTGTCGAACATGGCGACGTTTGCCGCGGGTAGCAGCCCAGCGGCGCTGCGTATGGCCACACGCAACGACCGCGCACGATCCTGGCTCTACGACGTGGCCTATACCAGCCAGATTCCCTATTCCTACACAACGGGGCAGTGGCACATGATCAGTCTGGTGCTTAGCAACGGAGTTGCCTATGGCGCCAAAAATGAAGGCCCGTTGGTGTCTCTCAATGCGTATGCGCCATTCGTTCCAAATGGAGCACCTAAAATCGGCGCCAACAGCGGGGGCGGCGATTGGTTTCGGGGCCAGCTTGACGAAGTGCGTGTGAGCGCGCGCGCGCGGTCATCCGACTGGTTGAAGGCCGAGTATGCCACCGTGGCCACGCCCCAGGCCTTTGCCGTCTACGGTGCGATCACGGCGCAAGGGAATCCGGATGAGGATGGGGACGGCCTGCCGGATGCGTGGGAACGGGCGAGTTTTGGATCCACCAACGCGCCTCAAAGTGAAGCATGGGAGGACTGGGATCTGGATGGATCAGTGAATCAGGATGAATTCATCGCTGGCACGGATCCAACCAACCCCACGAGCGTCTTCATCTTGAGCCCCGGTTTGAGCAACGGCCAGTATCTGATCAGTTTTGAGTCGCGCACGGCCGAGGGCGATGGCTATGTGGGCGTCGACCGCTACTACAACCTGCTGACGGCATCGAATCTCGCCGGAAATCCAGGCGCGATCTGGGTCCCGATTGCGGGCATGACGAATCTTCCAGGAAGCAACAGCACGCACGAGTATCTGACCAACAGCACGTTGCCGCGGTTTTACTCTGGGAGGGTTTGGTTGCAATGAAATTCCGGCAATCCATGCACGTGGGTAGTTGCCTTGTCGTCGCGGGGTTTGTTTTCGGCGGGTTAAATCCCGGCGCATACGGTCAGGTTGGGGTGGATTGGATTCAGGTGACGAATCAAGCTCCGTGGACCACTCGGGGGTCTGGGGCCACGGGACTTTTCAAAGGGCGGCTGTGGCTGATGGGAGGACAACGAACGTCGAGTAACAGTTCGCTGCTTAATGAAGTGTGGAGTACCGGAGACGGCACGCTGTGGACGCAGGTCACGGCAAATGCAGGCTGGTCGCCAAGGGACATTTCCGCTTCTGCCGTCTATGCGGACAAGCTGTGGATCCTGGGGGGCAACACGTCAACTTCGGGTATGACAAACGACGTGTGGTCGTCCTCCGATGGTCTCAACTGGACAGCGGTCAGGTATTCAGCGCCGTGGGGGGCGCGTGGCGAAGCCGCCGCCGTTGTTCAGGATAACAAGCTATGGCTCCTGGGGGGGTATAATGCCGCGGGGACGGTGTACAACGATATTTGGTGGACGACCAATGGGCTCGATTGGACCCAGAGCACCGCAAGCGCCCCCTTTGGTCCTCGGGCCGGCATGGGGCTGGTGAATTGGCGGGGACAGGTGTGGCTCACCGGCGGGTACACGGGGACGGGGGTCAACAATGTCTGGGTTTCATCAAACATGACGGCTTGGACACAGGTCACGGCCGGTGCGGGGTGGAGTGGGCGCTGGGGACATGGATGCGTCGCGCATGACGACAAACTCTGGGTGCTCGGAGGCTTAATACCCAGCGGATCCGCCCTGCACGATGTATGGTGGTCAAGTGATGGCAGTTCGTGGCAGCAGATGACGCAAGCGCCCTGGATCGGGAGGCATCATCCCTACGTCGGATCATTTCACGGTGCCATTGTGGTGCTTGGTGGTGTGTATGGATTCCTCACCAGCCTTAACGATGTCTGGAGTTCGCCGCAGATTTCAAATGAGGCGCCGCGGCCGACTGGGATGATGATCATCATCCGCGGGACGTATTTTTAATCGCCTGGTCCGCCGGGTAGGGAACTGGCGTTCAACGTTACGGCTTGAAGAACATGCGGCCCGTTGTGTCGATCCGGTGGAGGAAGGCTTGGATGTGGTGTTCGGCGAGGTATTCATCCACGGCGCGGCGCGCACCCGCCCAAGCGCCATAATCATCGATGATGACAATTCCGCCGGGGACGACCCTGGGGTACAGGTGGTTAAGTTCATGCTTCGTTGACTCGTACCAATCGGTATCCAGTCGCAACACGGAGATTTGCGGTGGGCACTTTTCAGGAACCGTATCTTCGACTTTCCCCTGCACAAGGTGGACGTGCGCCATGGGGTACCCGCAGGTGGCGACATTGGAGCGGACTTCATCGATGACCGCGCGGCACCAATCCGAACCGCCGTCCTGACGGGCGAACCGCGAGTGCAGGTTTCGTTCGGCGGCACCATCGAATTGCCCGGGGGCTACCATGCCCTCGAAGGTATCGAACAGATATGCCTCCCGGGACGTATCCCCGTTGTGCTTGAACGCGAGCAAGGCGGCCATGGTGCTGCCTCCTTTCCAGACCCCGCATTCAACGAACGAGCCGGGAATGCGGTTGCGTAGGACATGTTCAACCGAGGCGATCACGGAATAAATGCGTGACAATGACGTCATCGTGAAGGGGCGGACGCGGTCGTAGAATTCGCGATAATGCGGCGCCACATCATGTTCGCTCAATTGCGTGACTTCATAGTTATGCCGGTAGGCAAAATTTCTGATGGCGTCCAGCGTGGCGGTCTTTGCTTGTATCCAGAATTTTAGTGCCATAGCGGGGCATCTCCCGATGCGTCGTCCTGTCGATGTAACGGAAACTATAAGTAAATCGATCTGCGAGAATGACAGGAATTCCGGTGCTAAAACAAGGGTTTCCTTTTAAAGCGGTGGCAACAGCGCGCGCAAGGCGGCATGCACGTGGCCGTTGGTGGCCATGAAGCTGACGCGCAGGTCCTGGCGGTTCAGCAGAGACACCCTGCCGCCGGCGCGTTCGACAATCAAGCCCGCCGCTGCCATGTCCCAGACATAAATTGCCGGCTCCCAGTAGGCCTCGGCATGCCCGCGCGCCACGCGGCACATGTCCAGCGCCGCCGAGCCCAACACACGGATCTTTTGAACCGAGTGGCCAAGGCGCTCGACCATGGACGGGGAAACATAATCCGCGCCCTCTTTCTGGCTGAGTCCCGTCAGCAAAATCGCCCCGGACAATTCGCGCTCGTCCGAAACATGGATGGGTGATCCGTTCAGGAGGGCTGGGCCATCCACGGTGGCGGTGTAGAGTTCGTCGATTTCCGGGGCATACACGGCGCCGGCCACGCTGGCGCCATCGACCTGCATGGCGACCGAGCAGCACCACATCGGCAGCCCGTGATAATAATTTACCGTGCCGTCGATGGGGTCCACGACCCATTGGATATTCTCGGCGGGTATTTGCGTCGGCGCAGGCTGGCGCGCGGCCAACATTCCAGCGACCGCGGCTTCGTCCTCTTCGCCCAGAATGGCGTGGTTCGGGAATTGGGCACGAATGACTTCAATCACACGGGCCTGGCATTCCAGGTCCAGTTGCAGTTTAACATCGTGCCGGAAGGCCTGGTGCACTTCGTGGCAGCGATGGCGGTTTAGCAGGGCATGGCGCCCACCGGCGCGTGCGGCGGCGATGGCCACCTCCAGACACTGCTGCGGGTGAAGGGTATTTGGCATGCGGTGGCGCGGCGCCCTGTCTGATTATGGGGAACCGGCGGGGCTTGTGGCGCCGGCGCCAACACCGGCGAGGCTGCCGCCGGGCGGCTCACTGCCGGCTGGTCCCGTACCGGGCGGACCTGCTGGCGGCGGTTGCTCACGGTGGCGGAAGCGCATGGAGACGATTTTGGAGATGCCCTTTTCGGGCATCGTGACGCCGTACAGAATGTCCGCGGCGCTGATCGTCTGGCGGTTGTGCGTGACCACCACGAACTGTGATTGGTTAAGGAAACCCTGCAGCATGCTAACGAAGCGGCCGATGTTGGCCTCGTCGAGGGCGGCGTCCA
>CAMFEP010000080.1 GCA_945949405.1 Kiritimatiellales bacterium | reverse complement strand
TGTGGGCGGGCATTAAAAGCCCGCCCAACGGGACCCACGCCCTGCTGCAGGGCGACATTCTGCCGCGCCACCGTGGCAGCCTGCCGCATCGCTAACCACAAAACCCGCCAATTTGCCCACGTTTACGTTTGGCACGAACTTTGCATATGGAGCGTCACCATGAACGACCAGACCCCAGCACCAAACACGCGCACGCGCTTCGATCGCGTGCTGCTGGTCTCCGTGCTCCTGATGCAGGTCGTCGTCCTCGTGGCCCTCGCGGCATTCTATTTCAACAGTCGGCGGCAGCACGAGAGTGTCGGTTCACCCCCCGACATAAACGCGCCCACCCCCACCCAGGGTGCGCTCGTGCTGCCGCTCGACCCTCTTCCTCAACCGCCGTCGGCGCAGGTACAGGCATCCCCACCCGCTGCTTCGCCCGCGTCGGCGGCGGATCCTTTCACCCAAATGCACCGCCAGTTCGCGCGCATGCAGGCGGACATGGATCGCCACATGCGCACGCAATCCCCTTGGGGCAATGCGAACGACCGCTTCGCCCCCCTTCCCAATTCCGGCAGCGACCTCGATGCCCACATCAGCCGCATGATGGACAACTTCATGCAGGACTTCCGCGCGCTGGAAAACTCGATGCACTTTGACGAAGGTTGGACCGCCCTGGGTCGCTCCCCCGCGCTTGACATGCAGGATGCGGGCCGCAACTACGTGGTCATGTGTTCTTTGCCGGGCCTGGATGACACAGATATAAACGTAACTCTGGAAGGGAGGTTGCTGACCATTGTCGGACAATCGTCTTCCAGCGCCCGGCATCCCTTTGAAACCGTACAATTCGAACGCCGCGTCCTGCTCCCCGGCCCCGTGGGCGGCGATGACGCCGCGGCCATGCTGACCAACGGCATGCTGCGCATCGTCGTCCCCAAGGCGGAGCAGATGCCGCAAGTGGCCAAACTCACCCGTTTGATGTAGCCCACCATGCCACCCGCTCCTTCCAAGCTCTTCCGCCTCCCCTTCGCGGCGCAACAACTGTTGCTGCAACAATTCCGGCCGCCCCCTCTAAATGGAGCCGGCGGTCCCCGCCGGATTTCCCCCACGCTTGCCGTACTCCTTAAAATCGTTTAAAACCACCCGTTTCAACTAGCCAAAGAACACAAGGAGAGCAGCATGTTGGAGGTACGTGACCTGGTCAAACGCTTCGGCCCTATCGAGGCCGTCAAGGGCGTCTCCTTTTCGGTGGGCATGGGAGAGGTCTTGGGCTTTCTGGGCCCCAACGGCGCCGGCAAAACCACCACGATGCGCATGATCACCGGCTTCCTCCCGCCATCGAGCGGTGCGGCCCTCGTCGGCGGACACGACGTGGCGCGCGAACCCGTCGCCGTGAAACGCCTGATCGGCTATCTGCCCGAAAACGCACCCGCCTATCACTCCATGACCGTCACCGGTTTTTTGCAATTCATCGCCGATGTGCGCGGCCTGCGCGGCAAGGCCAAGGCCAGCGCCGTGGATATCGCCATCCAGAAATGCCGCCTCGAAACCGTGCGCCAGCAAACCATCGGAACGCTCTCCAAGGGCTACCGCCAGCGCACCTGCTTCGCCCAGGCCATCTTGCACAACCCCCAGGTCTTGATCATGGACGAGCCCACCGACGGACTCGACCCAAATCAGAAACACACCGTGCGCCAGATGATCAAGGACATGTCCGCCGAGAAGGCCATCATCGTCTCCACCCACATCTTGGAGGAAGTCGATGCGATCTGCACCCGCGCCATCATCATCAGCCAGGGGAAAATCGTGGCCAACGGCAAGCCGGCCGAACTGCGCGCCAGCAGCCCCACCGGCCGCCTGGAAGATCTGTTCCGCAAATTGACCCTGGTTGAATCGGGCGATGCCCGCACGAAGGAGGGCTGAAGCCATGGAAGGTTTTCAAAACAGTCTGTCCGTGTTTAAACGCGAGTTGAAATCCTATTTCGAATCGCCCGTGGCCTACGTCTTTATGGTCGGCTTCCTCTTGCTGTCGGGATTCATGACCTTTTCGGTCACGCGCTTTTTCGAACGGCAGGCCGCCGACCTGCAGCCGTTTTTCTTCTGGCACCCCTGGGTCTACCTGCTGCTGGTGCCCGCCGCCACGATGGGGCTCTGGGCCGAGGAACGGCGCACAGGCACGATCGAGTTGTTGCTGACGATGCCGGTCACCCTGATGCAGGCGGTGCTGGGTAAGTTTTTTGCCGCCTGGTTGTTCATCACCCTCGGCGTCGCCCTCACCTTCCCAATCGTGATCACCACCTGCTATCTGGGCAATCCGGACCTGGGTGTGATCCTCTGCGGCTACATCGGCTCGATCCTCATGGCCGGCGCGTATGTCGCAGTCGGCATGCTGGCCTCGGCCATGACGCGCAGCCAGGTGATCGCGTTCGTGGTCTCGCTCCTGATTTGCCTGCTCTTGCTGCTGGCGGGCTGGCCGCCCGTGACGAGCCTCTTCACCCAGTGGGCGCCGGCCTGGTTCGTGGAAGCCGTGGCCGCCTTCAGCTTCAGCCCGCACTTTGAATCTCTGCAACGCGGCGTGATCGATCTGCGCGACATCGCCTATTACATCAGCGTCATGGCTTTCATGATCGCGGGGACCCACGTGGTGCTGGAAAACCGCTCGGCGGCCTGAACGGCACTATCTGCATAAAGGACGACGACACATGAAAACGGAAACCACTCGTAAATTCTGGCGCGCCAGCGGCGGCCTTGCCGGTCTCGCACTGCTCCTGGTTATTCTCGTGGCCGCCAACATCATCCTCGGCCAGGCGCGCCTGCGCGCAGATTTAACCGAGGAAAAACTCTACACACTCTCCGCCGGCTCCAAAAACATCCTGCAAAAACTCGAAGAGCCCGTGACACTCAAGCTGTTCTTCAGCCGCAGCGCGCCGGAGGTGCCGGTGAACCTGAAGGCCTACGCCAGCCAGGTCGAGGATCTGCTGCACGAATATCGCATGGCGGGCGGCGGAAACCTCACCATCGAAATCCTGGACCCGAAGCCGGACTCGGAAACCGAGGAGTTCGCCCAAAGCTATGGAGTCTCCCCGCAAACCATGGACGTGTTCGGCCAGCCCGTCTATTTCGGGCTCGTCGCGCTGGCGGGTGAAAATGAGGGCGTCATCGCCGCCCTCGACCCGCGCACCGACAGCCTGCTGGAATACAACGTCACGCGTCTGATTCACCGCGTGACCCATCCGCAAAAACCCGCGCTTGGCGTCTTGAGCAGCCTCCCCGTGTTGGGCGAGGATCCGCCCGCCATGGGCATGATGATGCCTCCCCGCGGCGGCGGCGCAAAGGCCTGGCTCGCTTTCCAGGAAATCCAGGGCGACTACGACCTGCGCCGCATCGCCCCCGAGGTGGACGCCATCCCCGACGACCTGCAGGCCCTGATCGTCGTTCATCCCAAGGACCTGCCCGATGCGACCCTCTACGCCATCGACCAGTTTGTCCTGCGCGGCGGGCACCTGCTGGCCTTCATCGACCCCCTGAACGTCGCCGACCTCGAATCCGCCGGCGAACAAAATCCCTACAGTCGCCCACAGACCTCCTCCGACCTGGCGCCCCTCCTCGCCGCCTGGGGCATCGGCTATGATCCCGCCACCGTCCTCGCGGATATGAAATCCGTGTCACGCCTGCGCGGCAACAACAACCAGGTCGAGGAAAGCCCCGTCTTCCTGACCCTGCGCGAGGGCAACGCCAATCGCGAGGATATCCTGA
This sequence comes from Kiritimatiellales bacterium, assembly GCA_945949405.1. Lineage (GTDB taxonomy): Bacteria > Verrucomicrobiota > Kiritimatiellia > UBA8416 > JAIOPI01 > JAIOPI01. The sequence goes on along the minus strand of CAMFEP010000080.1, from coordinate 5,502 downwards.
CCGCGCAGCTCAACATGTTGATGCTGCCCTTCACCGGAACCTTCGAGGATCTGACGCAGGGCAAGCTCACGGTCACACCGCTGCTCTCCTCCTCCGATATGGCCGGTAAAATCTCGTCCATGACCGCGCAATTTGGCGGAACAGCGGTCAATCGCGAATTCAAACCCGACGCCAAGCGCCACCCCATGGCCATCCGCGTCGCCGGCGAATTTCACACCGCCTATCCCGCCGGTAAACCCAAGGCCACCCCGGAGGAAGGCCAGCCGGAGAAAACTGACGCAGACGCGGACAAGCCGGGCCTACAGCGCGGCCAGAGCACGGTGATCCTCGTCGCCGATGCGGATTTGATTTATGACCGCTTCTGCGTCGAGGAAATGAACTTCTTCGGTGCACGGGCCCTCCAACCGCTCAACGACAACATCAACTTCTTCGCCAATGCCCTCGAGCAGGTCGCGGGCAGCTCCGACCTCATCGGCATCCGCTCGCGCGGTGAATTCTTCCGCCCCTTCGATCGCGTCGTCGCACTGGAGGAAAAAGCGCGCCAGCAGTGGCAGGAGAAGGAAAAGGACCTCGTCGCCAAATTGCAGGAAACCCGCGATCAACTTGGCAAATTGCAGGCGCAGAAGGATGAAGGCCAGAAATTCATTTTAAGCCCCGAACAGAAGGAAGCGATCACCCGCTACCAGCAGAACGAGCGCGACATCGCCAAACAGTTGAAGGACGTGCGCAAAAACCTGCGCCAGGAAATCGAAAAACTCGGCCTGAAGGTCAAGGTGGCCAACATCGTCCTGATGCCAGCCCTGGTCTGCCTGTGCGGTGTGTCCTACGGGTTGCGCCGCAAACGCCGCGCGTAAGCTCATTTGGATTAGCGAACGGGAGGGGTCGCGGCCACGCGACCCTGCGTGAATTGATGAATGCGATTTTAGTGGAAGGAAAGATACGATGAGAAGCAAACCCCTGATTTTCCTCTTCGTCCTCGCCGTGGTGCTGGTTGGTTTTGCGCTACAATCCAGCCGCCGCCCCGAAACCGCGGCGCCGCAGGCCATCGGCAAACTCGTCCTGCCGGATCTTCCCGTGAACGACGTGGAACGCGTGATCATCGTCAGTCAGGGCTCCACCTCAACGGTTGTGAAGACCGATACCGGATGGACGCTGGCGGAGAAACATGGCTATCCGGCCAGTTTCGAGCGCATCCGCAACGCCGTGATCAAATTGTCGGAACTCAAAATCGGCGACCAACGCCGCGTAACGTCGGAAACGCGCAAGGACTTTGGGGTGGTGCCCCCCGATCCCTCCCAGCCCGATGCCACGCGCGTGGAATTGCTCGGCAAGGATGGCAAGGTCCTCGCCGCACTGCTACTCGGCAAACATCACTTGCGCAAGGGACAGGAAAGCAGCCCCTATGGCGGCGGGGACTATCCCGACGGACGCTACGTCTCCACGGATGAAGGCTCCAACGTCTACTTGGTCAAAGACCCGCTGACCGAATTTTCCGCGCAAACCCTGGGCTGGATGGAAACGGAATTGCTGAACGTGGATGCAGCCGAAGTGTCTCGCATTACCCTCACCGGCCCGGACCGCGAGCCCCTCGAGATCTCGAAATCCGGCACGGACAACGCCCTGCAGGTCTCTAACCTCGCCGCCACCGAGGAGTCGGACGCCGCCAAACTCTCCTCCTTGCACAGCGCCCTCGCTTACCTCAATCTCCAGGACGTCGCCGATCCCGCCCTCGGTGATGCCGCCATGGGCTTCGATAATCCCGACTCCTTCACGGCGGAAACGCCGGATGGACGCGTCTACAAGTTGCTCATCGGTGCAAAAACCGCGGATGGCGCCCGCTATCTGCGCGGCCACGCCGAATTTCGTGAACCAACGCCGCCTCCCGCGGACACCAACACCCTGGCTGACGCCGCCACCACCAATGCCCCGGCGGTTTCAGACACGTCGGCAACGCGCGCCACCGTCGATGCGCTCAACCGCAAACTCACGTCGTGGACCTTCGTGATCCCCAGCTACAAAGCCGAATCGATGGTGCTGACCCGCAGCGAACTGGTCAAACCGAAAACCACGCCGGAAACAGATTCGGATTCAGATGCAATGGACATTCCGCCGGCACCCGCCGTCGTGTCCCCGCCAGTCACGACGGCTGCGGACACCAACACCCCCAGCCATGAGGAGGTCCCATGAGTACGGACATCGCCAAAACCACCGGGCTGATCGCCGAGCAAGCCCACGTCCTTGAATCCGTCCGCCAGGAGGTCAACAAGGTTCTGGTCGGACAGGAAAAACTGCTCGATCGCATGCTCATGGCATTGATCACCGGGGGACACATCCTGCTGGAAGGCGTCCCCGGACTGGCCAAGACCACCGCCGTCAAGACGCTCTCCCAGGCCCTGGGCTTGGAGTTCCACCGCATCTCCTTCACCCCCGACCTCCTCCCCGCGGACGTGATCGGCACCCTTGTCTACAACCAGAAGGACGGCCAGTTCACGCCAAAGAAAGGCCCCGTCTTCACGAACCTGCTGCTCGCGGATGAAATCAACCGCGCACCGGCAAAGGTGCAATCCGCCCTGCTGGAAGCCATGCAGGAACACCAGGTCACCATCGGTGACAAGACCTACCCGATCCCCGAGCCGTTCCTGGTAATGGCCACCCAGAATCCGATCGAGCAGGAAGGCACCTATCCCCTGCCCGAGGCCCAAGTCGACCGCTTCATGTTTAAGTGCAAGGTGTCGCACCCGTCCAAGGACGATGAGCGCCGCATCATGAACCGATTCACACGCAAGCAGACTTTTGACGTCAAGCGCGTCATGAGCGTCGAGCAGCTTGCCACCATGCACGCCGTACTCGACCAGGTCTATTGCGACGAAAAGGTGGGAGACTATATTCTCGATCTCGTCTTCGCCACCCGCAAGCCCGACGAGTACAAGCTGCCGATCGCCCACCAGATCGCCTACGGGGCCTCGCCCCGCGCCACGCTTTACCTGAACCTTTCCGCCCGCGCCAATGCCCTGCTCCACGGCCGCGCCTACGCGACGCCCCAGGACGTCAAGGACGTGGCCTACGACGTGCTGCGCCACCGCATTATCCTCACCTACGAGGCTGAAGCCGAGGAGGTCACGAGCGAGGACATCATCGCGCGCATCCTCAACGAACTGCCCGTCCCCTAACGCTCGCCTTTGAGTTCGAAGGTGGCCCGCGAGCTCCGCGCGCGGGCAAACGCCTCTTCGCTCGCGTGAGAGTTTGCCATGCCAATCGACGTCAAAGAGTTGATGAAGCAGGTCGGAAAGATCCGCGTGGTCACCAAGCGCCTCGTGGACGAACATCTTTCCGGCGAATACCATTCCGTCTTTAAGGGCCAGGGCATCGAATTCGACGAAGTCCGCGAGTATGCCGTCGGCGACGACGTGCGCTCGATCGACTGGAACGTCACCGCCCGCATGGGCCACCCCTACGTCAAACGCTTTTCCGAAGAGCGCGAACTCACGGTGGTCTTTCTCGTGGACATCTCGGGTTCGCAATGCTTCGGTTCCGAACGCCGCTCGAAAGCTGAACTCTCCGCCGAAATCACCTGCCTCCTCGCCCTCTCCGCCATTCAAAACCAGGACAAGGTCGGGATGATCCTTTTCAGTGACCGGATCGAAAAATTCATCCCGCCGCGCAAGGGACGCACCGCCGCCATGCGTCTCGCCCGCGAAGTGCTCGCCGCCGAGGAAACGCGCCATGGCACCGACATCGCCAGCGCCCTGCGCTTCCTCAACAACGTTCAGAAGCGCCGTGCCGTGGTTTTCGTGATCTCGGATTTCATGGACATGAATTACGCACGCCAGTTGCGCGTCACGGCGCGCAAGCACGATGTCATCTGCTGCCCCGTTTCCGACCCCCGCGAGCTGGCCTTGCCCGATGTCGGCCTGATCGAGGTCGAAGACCCCGAAACGGGGGACCTCGTCTTGCTGGACACCAGCTCCTCGCCGCTGCGCCGGGAGTATGCCTCCCAGGCCGGGGCATTCCGCCAGGGCCTTGTGGATCAATTCCGAAAACTGAAAATCGATTCCATCTTTCTTTCGACCGATCCCACGAAGCCATTCGTCGATGAAATCCACCGCATGTTCCGCTTGCGGCAAATGCGCATTGGACGCGGATGATGCCTCCATACAGACAATTTGAACAGGCACGCAAGGTGGGCGCCGGCCTCAGGACGGCGTCTCCCCGCTGGGCAATGTTGTTGCTGTTTATCACGCTTTCCATTGGCTGCGGCTCGGATGAAAAGCACACGACACCATCTCCCCTCACGCCACCCCAGACACGCGCGGAAACCCTGACCTGGGGCCCCATAAACCTCGATTTCACCTTCACCCCCGCAACCGTGACAATTGACCGCGACGTCTTGCTCGATCTGAAAATTTCCGCGCCCGAACATGTCAGCGTCACCATCCCGCCGCTGGACGACCGGCTCACGGGCCTGAAGGCAAGCGGGCAATATGAGGACGAACCCACCACACGCGATGGCGCCACCACGCGTGTGCTGCACCTCCGGCTCACGCCGCAAATTGCCGATGAATACCGGCTCGCGCCATTTCCCGTGACCTACACAGATGCGCGCACGGCCCCCCCCGTCTCCGGCTGGTTTCCCACCCGCCCGATCGTGCTCGAATCGCGTCCGCCCGTCGAAGGCGATCCCGGGCGCACCCTCGCCAGCGATCCACAGCCGCTGCACATCCGCCCCCCGTTCCGCACGGTGGCCGGCTATATCGGGCTGATCCTGCTTGGTATTGGCATTCTCGTCGCCCTGTGGAAACTCACCCGCCGTGTCCGCGAAGAGGTACAGTTGCGGCGGCTCTCGCCCAAGGAACGTGCCCTTCGCGAACTGCGCAATCTGCTGGCCAAAGACCTGATCGCCAGGGGCCAGGTGAAAGATTTTTATCTCGAACTCACGATGATCGTGCGCCGCTACATCGAACGGCGCCACGGCATTCGCGCCCCCGAGCAAACCACCGAGGAATTTCTGGAAGCCGTGAGCCGGGATGGCCGTTTCACCGCCGATGTCCTGACCCGCCTGCGCGCCTTCCTCCAGGCCGCCGATATGGTCAAGTTCGCCGCCCACCAGCCCTCGTCCGACGCCATCGGCCACGCCACATCAACCGCCGAGGCCTACATCGCCAGCGAGTCCGATCCCTCCGATCCCGCGGCGAAGAACGGACGCCAATGATCCATACTGTTGCGCATCCTCCCTTCCCCGCCGACTTCAACGTTGAACGTTGGACGTTGAACGTTGGACGTTTCCTAACCCGCTTGTTGCACGAGCGTTTCGGCGCTCATGCAACAAGCGCCTTGGCGGCAGATGCTTCTGCTGCCAAGGTTTCGGCGCGCTGCTACGCAGCTTGCTCAAGGTTAATCCTTCGACGCGCCGAAAGGTTAACCCTGAGCAAGCCCCTTTCTTCAGGGGCGCGTCGAAGCCCTACGGGCGGATGTTGCACGAGTACTCGTGCAACATCCGGGCTA
>CAMFEP010000079.1 GCA_945949405.1 Kiritimatiellales bacterium | reverse complement strand
AATCCACCGTCTTCGAGCCTCACCGGGCGCCAGCATCGGCGAATTAACATGGCCAAGCGCTTGTCCATCGACGCGATGTGCCGTCGGCACAACAACGAGGATGTGCACACCGAGCATGTGACGGCGCTGGCGTTGCAACTATTCGATGCCGTGGCGCCGCACGTTGGCCTTCCCAAATCAGCGCGGGGCATTTTGGAGGCCGCAGCCCGGGTTCACGATATTGGTTATGCGAGCGCGCCATCGGATCATGTCCGTAGCGGCATGGAGATCGTGCGGAAACAGGGACTGCCAGGGTTGCTGCTGGCGGAGGTGAGGAGCGCGGTGGGGGTAATGGCGCTGCATTCCGCGCGCTGGGAGGACTATGCGCGGCAGAGGCAATTTCGCGTGATGCCCGCGAGGCCCCTGGTGATGAAGCTGGGCGCGATTCTTCGCGTGGCGGACGCGCTGGACCATGGCCACATTCAAAACACGGAAATTGTTTCGATCAAATTGCGGGGACGCACGCTCGTGTTGCGCGCGCGTTCGCCGGGGTTTGAAATCAACCTGGAGCGCGCGCGGGCCAAGGCGGATTTGTGGACGCGGGTGATGCCGATCAAACTCGACGTGCGGCGTGTACCTGTGGCGGATCCGCAAACGCCGTTCGGCCACTTGCTCGTTGCGGGGCTTTCGGCGCCGGAGGCGGTGCGGCGGCTGTTGTTTTATTACTTCCGGTCCATCACCAGCCATGCCCGGCAGGCGCTGGGCAACGACGACCCTATTCATCTACACGACATTCGCGTGGGAATCCGTCGTTTCCGAGCGGTGCTGCGACTGTTTCGCACGGAACTGGCGCCCACGTCCGCCGAATACATCAACGGGTTGTTGAGTCGCTTGGGGCGCAGGTTGGGGCCATTGCGGGATGCCGATGCCTGGATGGAACTCCTAGGATCCGCGCATGTCGGACGTTATGCTGCGCGCGACCCGCGATGGCCGGCGTACGTGGCGCGGCACCGCAAAACCCACGCGGCCAACCTGCGGCGGTTGCGCAGCATTCTGGCGGGTGGGACGTATCGCGAGGCGGTCTTGCGCATGTCCGTGCTGCTGCGTGTCGAAATTCCTGAATTGATGCGGCGTGAAAAAGCGCGGCCGGCGCGGCGCATTCTGGCAGACAAGGTGCTGCGCCTGGTGCGGCGCATCGGGGAGCAGGGCAAGTTCCGGAAAAATCGGGATGCAGAGATCATGCACGATCTTCGCATCCTTTGCCGGCGGGGACGGTACTGGACCGAATACGGCGCGCCGCTGATCGGGCCCGGGACCATCGCGCTGGCGCGCCGGCTCAAGGACATGGCGGATGCGTTGGGGCACTTGCACGATCTCGATGTCGGGATCGAGAGTCTGCGCGAGGATACCACGACGCCGCGGGCGGTGCGGGGGGCATTGCGACGGGCCCGGGAAGAGGCACTGCGCGAATCGGCGAAGGCATGGTCGCGGTTGAATCGGAAGAAGTTGCTGGGCAGGGCGCTGCGGGAGTTGGAGTAGGCGTTGGGAGTAGGAAAAATTGCGCGCCGGTGGTTCTCTCTCCAGTTGCCCGTGCGGGGAAGATTGCAGGTCTTCGCAAGCGAAGCCCCTACGTTCATTTTCAGACGATGGTGCCTGCGCCCAGACAGACTTCGTTGTCGTAAAAGACGGCGGACTGGCCGGGGGCGATGCCGGGGTCGGGTTCGTTCATGGTTACTTCCAGGCGATCGGAATCTAGCGTGCGCAAGGTGCAGCCGGTGAGGTTGGGGCCATGGCGGACGCGCAGCAGGAGTTTTGCGGCTTCCGGCGGGTCATTGATCCAGTGGACGTCGGACACTTCAAATACATGGCGTGCCTGGGCGGATCGCTGCGGGGCATGGGCGACGTAGACGGTGTTGCTGGTGACGTCCTTGCGCACAACATACCAGGGGCCTCCGCCGAGCCCGATGCCCTGGCGCTGGCCGATTGTGTAGAACCAATAGCCTTCGTGGCGGCCCAGGATTTGTTTCGACTCCGCATCCACGATGTCTCCGGGACGCTGACCGAGGTGGAAGCGGACAAAATCCGGAAATTTTATTTTTCCGAGAAAGCAGATTCCCTGGCTGTCGGGGCGGTCCTGATTGGGAAGATCAAACTGGCGTGCCAACATACGCACGTCCTTCTTGGGCAGGTGCCCGATGGGAAAGAGGGCACGGGCTAGCTGGTCCTGGCGCAAGCGCGACAGAAAATAGGTCTGATCCTTGACCGGGTCCAGGGCGCGGAGCAGTGCGTATTGATTGCCGCGCTGTTCCACGCGCGCATAGTGGCCCGTGGCGACCTTGTCGAAGGTGTTGTCGATTTTCTCGAAAAACGCGCCGAATTTTATTCGGGAATTGCACTGGATATCGGGGCTGGGGGTGCGACCGGCGGCAAGCTCGCTAATTGCGAAGTCCACGATACGCGCGTGATACTCGGCTTGCAACGAGATGATGTGCAGTGGCACACCGGCGGTCTCACAGACGGCCCGGACGTAGCGCAGGTCCTCCTCCCAGGGGCAGTTACCCAGGGCCGCCAGTTCATCCTCGAGCCAAATTTTCAAATAAAAGGCGGTGATGTCGTGGTCGCCCGATTGCTTTAGCAAACGGAGCGCGACGGAACTGTCCACGCCGCCGGAGATGAGCATCGCGATTTTCATGATGGCGCGGAAGTATCGTTATCGTCGCGAGCGTGGGCAATCATGACGGTGATTCCGGAGTCCGGGTCCAGAGGCCCCGGACCACCTTTGGCGGGATTTTCATGATTGGGACCGGGAGGTTTCCAGCTCGCGCAGCCAGGGGAGGAAGGTGTCGCGGTAGCCGGAGGCGGGGTCGAGGCCGCCGTCGTTGTGATCGCCATCGGATTCCACGTAGCATTTGGGGTCGCGGGCCTGGGCAAAGAGGCGGCGGCTGTGGTCGATGGGGATGGTTTCGTCGCGTGTGCCGTGGGCGATGAGCAGAGGGCAGTTGATGCGTTGGATGCGTTCGAGGGTGTCGTAGCGGAAGCGTGAGAGATAGCGGATCGGGAGGTGGGGAAACATGGAGGCTCCGATGTCGATGGCGGACGTGAAGGTGGCATCGAGAACCAGTCCGGCGGGGTGGACCTGTTCGGCGAGCCAGGCGGCGATGGCCCCGCCGAGGGAGTGACCGTACGCGATCGTGCGCGCGGGCGAGGTGCCACGCATCTCGACGAGGTAACGCCAGGCGGTGAGGGCATCCTCGTAGGTGCCCTGTTCGGTGGGAGCGCCGGTGCTGTTGCCGTAGCCCCGATAGTCGAAGATGAGGACATTCAGGCCGAGGTCGTGCAACGTGCGCAGGGGGGGCACGCGGTCACCAATGTCGCCGCCGTTGCCGTGGCAATTCAAGAGGGTCCATGGATTGGGTGTGGCGGGCGGCGCGGGAATGTACCAGGCGGCGAGGCGTTCGCCATCGGACGTCAGGAGCGTGATGTCTTCAAACACGAGGCCCACATCGGCGGGGGTTTTCTCGATGACGCGATCGGGGACGAAGACGTAGCGGGCCTGACGAAAATAGACGATGATGCAGAGGAACACATAAATGAACGCCATGACTAGGACGACGGCCAGGACCACATGAAGACGCATCATGGCGCAGACACCTCGCGCTGCAGGAACTTGGCCACGGGTTGATTATCGATGATCAGATCCTCGATGACGGCATTGCCGTGGCGCAGGCGGACGATCACATACGTGTTGCGATTGGTGCGCGTGCTGTTCCGCCCGTAAGCCAGTTCGGCGCGCGGGGCATCCTGTTCATTCATGTAATAGCGGTCGAAGGGATAGCGAATGAAGGCATTGGTTCCACTGTGCCAGTGCACGCGGACTTTTACATAGTCACCGTCCGCCGGGGCGGATATGTGCAGGGCGCTCACGCGTGCGAAGCCGTTGGAATCGGCGGCCAGGGCGGCATAGAACGGGCGTTTGACGGAAACCGTGATGTCAGGTGGCACGATGATGTTTTCAGGTTCAATGCGCAGGGCCACATACTTGCCGCGGAAAGCATCATAGGGATCCACCGGAGCCGTTTGAAAACGCATCGCGTGGCCCTGGCGCAGGGTGATTTCACGATCCACGATCATTGACAGGGGGACGCCGAGTTGGATGGCCGCCAGGACAAGGAAGGCCAGGACGGAGGTGGTGCGCGTCATGGTGCTGCACCTTTCCCGCGGCGCGACATGAGGACGTTGGCGATGAGGAAGGCGATGCCGATGGCGATGAAGGCGCAACCGCGCATCACGAAACTGAATTCCTCGTCGAAGAAGCGCGCCACGATCAGGGTGGAGAGGGTCAGCAGTCCGCCATTCACGAGGCCCGTGCGGTTCTCGCGCAGGCCGGTGACGGTGATGGTGAGGACCAAGGCGAGGAGATAGGCGTTGCAGAGGATGATGGCGGGGCCCTCGAAGCCGCTGGAGGCAAGCAGATAGCCGAGGACGGTAACGGGGAGGAGGGCGCCGAAGGCCAGGCCGAGGACATCACGGCGGCGGGCGGTGTGGAGCAACATCCATGTGGAGACGGCGGAAAGGCCGGCGAGAATGAGATAATCGAGGGTCCCCACGCGCCAGTTGTAGGCCCAGCCGGTGCGCCAGTGGCGCCAGCCGACATTGTTCCAGAATTCGTCGTAGGTCAGCAACAGTGCGATTACGACGATGCCGAGGGCACCGGCGCTTGCAAAAGGATTGCGCCAGGTCGAAGGGGCGGCGGCCATCCAACGCCGGCCCGCGAGGTAAAAGCCCGTGGCGAGGGCGCCGTAGACGATGATCCAGAGTCCCGGCAGGATTTTTTCGAGCGACTCGCCGGTGGCCACGAAGAGGCAGATCACGAGCATCCAGCCGAGAAAGGTGGCGCGCGAGCCGTAGGGATCGCGGCGCAGCACCAGGGCGAGGTGTGGGAGAACGAGGGCCAGAAGCGGGAGAAACCAGACGGCATGGCCGTACTCGACTTGCGCCAGGCCGGCCCAGGCGGTGATGCCGGGCAGATAAATCAAGGCGGGAACGGTGGCTTCCAGGAGATAAATTAGCGGCAGGGTCAGGAGCATCCAGACGAGCAGGAAATTGGCGAGGTTGCCGGGGATATGATAGGTCTGGCCGACGAGTGCGATGGCGGCGGCAAGCATCAGGGTGACCAGCATGCCGGTTGATTCGCGCCAGACACGAGAGGTGCGGCCCGTGGCGAGGGCCCAGAGGGTGAGGATGTGCGTGGCCAACAAGGGCGCCAGTGCCAGGACCGTGCGGGTGGAGCGGGACAATGCGCTCCAGTTGTGGGCAAAGAGCAGAATGATGCCGCCACCGATGAGGGTGGCCCCGAGAATGCCGCAGACGGTGAGCGCGACACGCCGTCCCGCGCCGGCGGGAGGTGGGCCGTAGTGCGTCTTCAGTTTTTCGGCTGCTTCGGGTGCCAGGGTCCCGCTGCGAACGAGTTCGGGAAGTTCCTGATAGAGCCAGCGGATGTAGCTGTTGTGATTCATACGATTATGGTTGGCCGCACGAAGGCAGGCCTAGGGCGGCCAGGCGGCCGCCCCTCCCGCATCCACAAGATGTTCGATCGTCCATTACTCGCCGTCCTTCTTGCCGCTACGGGATTCCACGGCTTGCAGGGCGATTTCCTTGAGCTTGCGGATGTCCAGTTTGCCGGTGCCGAGTACGGGCATGGCATCAATGTGGATGAAATTGTCGTCGCGGGGTTTCCAGAGATTGGGCAGATCGCTTTCCTTCACGGCGCGGCGCAGCGCGGCGGGATCACCGGCGGCATCGGTGTAGAGCACCACCAACTGCTCGCCCTTGCGCTCATCCGGCGCGGCGGTGACGGCGAGCGTGGCGTTGACGGTGCCCAGCGCTTCCATGAGGCGCTCTTCGACGGCGAGGTGCGGCACCATTTCGCCGCCAATTTTGCTGAAGCGCGACAGGCGATCCACAAGGAAGATGAAGCCATCTTCGTCAAGGCGCCCGACGTCGCCGGTGTTATACCAGCCATCTTGCAGAACAGACCCGGATTTTTCGGGTTCGTTCAGGTAGCCGCGCATGACATTGGGACCCCTGATGAGCACCACGCCTGCCGTGCCGAGGGGAAGTGCGTCACCGGTGTTGGGGTCGACGATGCGCACGGCCACGCCGGGGAGGGGATGCCCGATGCTGCCGGGCTTCGTGCCGACTTGCGAGACGCCACCCAGGGTCACGTCCGGCAGGTTAACGCTGACGGCGGGGGAGAGCTCGGTGGTGCCATAGCCTTCCAATGGGCGCAGGCCAAAGTGCTCGGCAAAGGCATCGGCGACGCGCGTCTTCAGTTTTTCCGCGCCGGTGACGACGGCGCGCAGCGAAGAAAAATCCTCGCGCTTGGCGCGGCGGAGGTAGGCGAGCAGGAAGGTGGGGGTGGTAATGAGGATCGTCAGTTTTTCTTCGCGGACGATCTCGGCAATCTTGACGGCGTCGATGGGGTTGGGATGGAAGTGGCTGCGGAAGCCGAGGATCAGCGGACACCAGAGGGTCACGGTGAAACCGAACGAGTGGAAGAGCGGCAGGATTGCGCAAATTTTGTCGGTGTGTTCGAAGCCGAAGACCTGGGCGAAGGCTTCGATGTTCGAGAGGATGTTGTGATGGGTGAGCATCACGCCTTTGGGAATGCCCGTGCTACCGGAGGAAAAAATGATGGTGGCGAGGTCATCCGGGCCGGGGCGGCGGTGGGTCATGAGCCAGGTGGCGGGCGAGAGGCGCGCGGACAGCAAGGCGCGTAGTTTGGCGGCACCCGTGATGCGGGGCATGAGGTCCTCGAGGAACAGCGTGCCGGGTGGCGGCGTGAAGCCCTCCAGTTTTTCGAGGAAGGCGCGCGACGAAAGGATCGTGCGCAGGCCGCTTTGCGTGATGGCGTGCTGAAAGGCGTCGCGCGAGGCGGTGAAATTCAGGTTCACGGGGACGCGGCCGGTGATGGTCACCGCGAGATTTGCAAGGGCGCCGCCGACGCTGGCGGGGAGGAGGATGCCGATGTGCTCCTGGCCGCGGATGTGGGGTTCGAGGACGCGGGCGAGGGCAAGGCTGCTGGCGAGGGTGCGGCCGAAGGTCAGGCGCTTGCCGCTGGTATCGGAGACGGCGACCAGGCGCCAGCACTTGCGCGCGTTGCGGATGAAGGCGTGGGCCAGGCTGCGCTGGGAGTTCTTGCGGATGTCATAGGTGGTGCCGGAGAGTTCGAGGATTGCCTGGCGCACCTGGAGGGACGTGGAGGCGGATGGCAGGGGCGCGCCGACGGCCATCCAGATGGGGTAGGGCAACTTGCGCGGCAGGGTGGCGAGCAGTCGGCCGGCGTAGTAGCTCAAGATGCTGCCCCAGGCTCCGCCGATGTAGATGGGGATGATGGGGTAGCTGCTGCCCTTCATGATGCGCTCCAAGCCCGGACGGAAGGCGCGCAGGTTGCCATTGCGGGTGAGTCCGCCCTCGGAAAAGATGCAGACGAGATAGCCTTCATCCAGCGCGGCGCGCGCGGCCTGCAGTGCCTGTACGATCTGGCGGGGTGGGTCGGTTGCGGAAATCGGGATGGCGTTCATCAGGCGGAAGACCGGGCGCAAAACGTGTTTTTCCATAATTTCACGGGACATCAGAAAGCGGATGCGACGCTGCGTCAGCACGGAGAGCAGGACGGGGTCGGCCCAGGTGACGTGGTTTGACACCAGCAGCGCGGGCCCCTCGCTGGGGATATTTTCCACGCCGTGGGCGCGGATGCGATAGATGCAGCGGGTGAGCACGACACCGATGAAGCGCACGAGAAAATCCGGCAGAATTTTTCCGGCGGCGATGGCGAGCACGGCGGTGAGGATTCCCACGATGAGAAAACAGATGCGCGGCGAGAGCGCCAGCGTTTTGTTGAGCAGGATCACCAGCGCGGCGGCGATGGCGACGCCGAGGAAACTCAAGAAGCTATTGGCGGCGAGAATTTCCCCGCGCCGTTGGGGCGGGCTGGCGTGCTGGATGAAGGCGTTGAGCGGAACAATGAAGAGTCCGGAGCCGATGCCGAGCAAGACCATGAGGATGCAGACGGCGGCGATGCTGGGCGTGACCGTGCCCAGCAGGAGGCAGCTCAAGCCGAGCAAAACGGCACCGACCGGCACGATGCCAAACTCGATGTTGCGGCCGGACAGGGCGCCGGCGCAGAGGGCGCCCACGCCGATGCCCAGCGCGGCGAGCGGGAAGAAATAGCCGCTTTGTTCGGAATCGAGTCCGAGGTGGATGGCGCCATAGAGCAGGATCGTTTGCTGGATGAACGCGCCGAGCAGGAGGAAATAGGCCGAGGCCACCACGGTCAGGAAGAGGTAGCGATCGTGGCGGATGTCGCGCAGGGTGCGGTAGATTTCGAGAACGAACAGGGGGGAGAAGCGCTTGGTGGAGCCGGCGGGAGGCGTGCGGGGGAGCTGGAGCGCCGAGAGCAGGCCCGCCACGGCCAGACATAACGTAAAGACGCTCAAGGCAACGTACGACAGATCCAGGCCTTTCAGGGCGAAGGACGGCAAAAAAGAACCGATGATGATCGCGAGATAGGTCAGGCCAACCAACATGCTGTTGGCGCGGGAAAGCTGTTCGGTGCGCACGAGTTCCGGGATGACGCCGTACTTGGGTGGGCCAAACACCGCGCTCTGCGTGCATGACAGGAACAGTACCACGTACATGCCCAGCGGGCTGCGCGCGTGGACGGCGAGACAGCCCGCGGCCATGATCAGGACCTCGAAGGTTTTGATGTATTTGACGATGGTGGTTTTACTCCAACGATCCGCGATGACGCCCGCGGCGTGGGCGAAGAGCAGGAAGGGAAGGACAAAGAGGGCCGAGGCGGTGGCAATGATGCCGGCGCTGTGTTCTTCGCCCCGGATACTGATTAGAAAGAAAATCAGCAGCAGTTTGAAGACATTGTCATTCAGTGCGCCAATGAACTGCGTGATGTTAAGCCAGAAGAAGGAGACGGGCAGTTTGTCAGAGGTGGGGGGCGTGGCGGGATTGGGTTGCATGCTGAGCAATACTACTGGGGGGCGGGGGCGGGGGTCAATTCACAGAACGGTTTGGTCGTGGGGGCTTTTCTGTGAAGCGCCTACTGATTGCGATCGGGCGCTTGGCACAAGCGCCCCTACAACCCGGCGGTTTCAAAATGGAGCACGACCAACGGCTTGGGGTGTCGCGACTCTTTAGGAATGTCCTATTGTAACTCAATAGAAATGTCCTCATCAGAGGTCTCCAGCCGAAAAGCAAGGAGGCCAGATGGGACTGATCGCAATGAGCACATGGGAGCGACGTCGCATGACGTTGATGACGCGGGTGG
>CAMFEP010000078.1 GCA_945949405.1 Kiritimatiellales bacterium | reverse complement strand
CTGCTCTGTGGCGGGGACCCACGCCGCCAGGCCTTCTTGCGCACCTACACCCCCTCGGTCACCGGCCTCGCCTTTTACGCCGGCGGCAAAGCCGGCCACAAACTCATCCTCGCCGACTGCATCCGCCACCTCCCCCCCCACACCATTTCCAATTGGGCCGCTTCTTAATCCCCCCCCCGCCCCCGTAGGGGCTTCGCTTGCGAAGACCTGTTCGGCCAATTTTCTCCGCGATGGTGCGGCTTCGCGTGACGTCGGCGGACGCAGGCGAACCGCGATGACCTCACGCCCCCAGTCCGAAACCTCTGGACACACAAAGAACCCCACGGGTATCGTCTGAATTTCGCTGACGCCATGTCTCTAGCGAACCCACAACCTGCTTCAAATGCTTCCGGCCAACCCTCTGGCCTGCTGAACCTATTCTCCCTGATCACTTTTCTGCTCGGCATCACCGGCCTCTTGGTTGCCTCCCTCCTGGGCCTGCATTGCTTCGGCGGCCCCCTGCCTGCCGATGCCGTTGCCCTGCTGGCCCGCCAGCATAAAACGGTGCATCTCTGGCTCCAGATTCTCCTCCCGTCCCTGGCCCTGGCCTCCGCCGTGCTCGCCATCGCGGGCCTGGGCCTGCTCCGCCAGCGGCGCTGGGCCCTAAAACTCATCGTGGGCTATGCCGCCTTTGGCCTCGCCGGCGTCCTCTTCGGCATCATTATCGGCTTTAAGCCCATGTTGAAAATTTTTCAGCGCCCCGATGGCCTGACCAGGGCCTCCTTCACCGTCAAACTCTCGCACCCGGCAACAAACGACGTCATCGTCGCCTATGCCTCCCGCGGGGAAAATGCGCATCCCGGCGTTGATTTCGTACCCACCAATGGATTGCTCACCATCCCCATCGGGGACACGCAGGAAACATTGTCGGTGCAGGTCATCGGTGACAGCACCTTGGAAGCCTTCACCAACGCGTTCGCCCTCTCCATCACCAACGCCGTCGGCGGCGTGATTACCCGCGCCGAAGCCCGCATCACGATTCAAGACGATGACGCTCTGCCGCAAGTCGCGATTGGCGGCAGCTATGTGCGCGAGCGCAACCATGGCACGTTGACCATGACCTTCCCCGTGACCCTCTCACACCCCCACACGAACGACATCGCCGTGGATTTCAGCACCGCCGACAGCACGGCCACGGCCAACACCGACTATATTGCCACCAATGGCACCCTCATCATCCCGGCCTGGAAAACCGCCGGAAAAATCAACGTCATGGTCCATGGCGATACGCAAATCGAATCCCAGGTCGAAATATTCACAATTGCTCTCACGAACCCGCGCAACGCCAGCCTTTCAGAAAATGCGGCCACCAGCGGGATGATTTTGGATAACGAGGGAATCCCCACCATTTCCATTCTGGAATTGGCGGAACCCACCAGCGAACCACCCAGCGACGATGGCACCGTCACCACGCCAATGGCCTTTGCCGTCACCGTCTCCCGCCCTTTCCCTACACCGATCGACGTGGCCTTTCGCACCGTGGATGGTAGCGCCAGCTCGAACCGCCATGATTATCTCCCCCGCCAAGGCACGCTGCGCTTCCATGCCCGCCAGACCAACATCACCGTCATCGTCGATGTGCTTCCGGACTACATGCCCGAACCGAGCGGCGAAACCCTCGGCCTCGCCATCGATCTGCTCGGCGGCAATGCCACGCTCGGGGTTTCCAACATGCTGGGAACAATCGCCGATAATCGCAGTTTCTTCACCCGGCATGACCCACCTTCCATTTCTCTCGGCCGGGACGTCACCGTGATCGAAGGCAGCGAACACGGCGAACCGGTCTCCGCCGCCATGGGAAAAATCCTGCGCACGGGATTCATCATCGGCTTCATCCTCCTGCTGGCACTGCCAATCGCCATCCTCTGGGTCATCCGCCACGAGCGCGTCCTCCAATCCCTGGGCATCGATCCCCACTCGCCCACCTACACCGTCGGCACCCTCACGTACACAAAACTCGGCTTGACCGCCCTCTTCGCCTGGCTGCTCTGGGGCGAGTTCTGCTGGACCATCATGGAAGCCGTCGTGCCTTCCATTCTCCCCCTCAAGCTCAAAGCCCTGGGCTCCTCCAACACCCTCATGGTCGTCATTTTAAGCACCCTGCCTTCGATCCTGAACCTCACCATCTGCCCCTGGATCAGCTTCAAGAGCGACCGCTACCGCAGCCGCTGGGGCCGCCGCATCCCCTTCATCCTCTGGAGCATGCCGTTCCTGACCGCCAGCCTGATCTTGCTCGGCTTCGGCGAGGAAGTCTCCGCCTGGGTCCGCGCCTCCTTGCCCATCGCGCAAACCATGGCCCCCAATACCCTCACGATCACCATCATCGCCATCCTCATGGTCCTCTTCCAGTTCTTCAATATGTTCGTCAATTCGGTCTTCTGGTACCTCTTTAACGATGTCGTCCCCGCCCAATTCCTGGGCCGTTTCATGGGCTTTTTCCGCCTCGTGGGCACCGCCGCGGGCGCCGTCTATAACGCCTTCGTCTTCGGCTACGCCGAAACCCACATGCGCGAAATTCTCTCCGGCGCCGCCCTGCTCTATTTCGTCGGCTTCGGCCTGGTCTGCCTGCGCGTCAAGGAAGGCGACTACCCGCCCATCGCCGGCGAGGCCGGACGCCCCAAGGGCTTGCTCTCCGACATCAAGGTCTTCGGCAAGGAATCCTTTTCCGTGCGCTTCTATTGGTACCTCTATCTGACCGGTGCCTTCACCCGCATCTCCTATGCCCTCGGTATCTTCGGCATCTTCATGAGCAAGGAAATGTCGATGACGATCTCCCAGATCGGCAAGCTCGCCGCCGTGGGCAGCATCACCGGCATGGTCGCCACCTATTTTACCGCCGTGCTCGTGGACCGCTGGCACCCCATGCGTATCACCGTCTACGAAAAAATCTTCACGGCCGTCGCCGGCTATGGCGGCTGGATCTGGCTCTTTGTGACACTCCCCGGCGATCTCTATTTCTGGCTCGGCCTCGGCGGCGCCCTCGTCTACACCTTCAATTATCAACTCACCGATGCCGCCGGCATCCCGCTCCTGATGCGCATCTTGCCCAAATCACGCTATGGCCAGTTCAGCTCCGCCTCCGCCATGATCCGCTCCGTGGGCATGATCGTCGGCGGCATTCTCGCCGGCTTGTACATGGATTTCCTCAAGTGGATGTGCAATGGCTCCGATTACGCCTATCGCCTGATCTTCACCTGGGTCTGGCCTTTCACCATCCTCACCACGATCCTCTATGTCATGGTCTACCAGGAGTGGAAACGCCACGGCGGGGACACGCACTACCGCCCGCCCGCACCCTGGACCCCTGATGGTTTTGAGGAATCCGTCGACAAGGTGCAGTCGGCGCCCGCCAAACCCCACTCCGTCTTGCTCGCCCTCTACCTCGGCCTGGTCGCCGCCATCCTGAACGTCCTCATCATCCTCGCCGCCATGTTTTACATGCAGCAACACGGCCTGCACCGCGCCTTGTGGTGGTACGGCTGGGTCCTCATCCCCATCAAAATCCTGATCACCGCCATCACCTGGTGGCAGATCGTCAGCGTCAAGCGCGACCTGCGTGATCTCGATGCCGGCAAAAAACCACGCTACGGCGTGCCCCACCACGGCGTCTTCCTCGTCCAGGCCATCACCGGCCTCGTGGGCTTCCCCATCTATTGGCTCCAGACCATCTGGATGATCCGCATCGATTACGAAAATGAATTGATCCTCTTCGGCATCAACACCCTGCTGGGCGGATTCGCCGGCATCGCCGCCCTCCAACTGATCCGCTGGATCGAACGCACCGAAGCCACCATTCCCGCCCACGCACAAACACCCGCGGAACTTCCCGCTTGAACACGACGTCATTCTTGTAGGGGCGCTTGTGTCAAGCGCCCGCGAACGATCTGAATTGACTTCAAAATTCTGCGGTTCAAAAATCGTCAATCTGCGGTTCGCCCGAATTTTTCGAATGGCCATCACATCTCCATGAAATCCAAACGCATCACGCTGTCTATCGCCGCCCTCTGCATCGCCATCCTCGCCGCCAGCTGCACCACCCCACCGCCCTCCCATTCCGATGTAGGAGCGGCTTGACGCCGCGATCGCGATCGCGATCTGCCCGCCCCCGACCGCCAGCCCCTCGCCTCCACCTCCTACGGAAAATGGAAGAAGAGCTATCTCCTCACCAACGCCACCCTGCGCGTCGCCATCGTTCCCGCCGTCGGCCGCATCACCCAGATCGGCTACGGCGCCGAAACCAATCTGCTGCGCAACGATCCCGCCCTGAACGGTAAGCGCCCCCGCCCCGATACGCGCTGGATGAATGTCGGCGGCGACTGGCTCTGGCCCGTCGGTCAGGCCCACTGGCCCGCCATCACCAATCCGGGTGGCCCGGGCGCTCCGCGCGCGGGCTCCTCCGTGGCCCAGGGGCCCGGCGCGCTCTGGCCCCCGCCCCTCCCCATGGGCGACGCCCCCTGGGACGCCCAGGCCTGGCGCAACGCCGACGGCAGCCAGTCTTGCCTGCTCATCCGCAAGTACGGCGAACCCCTCAACCTCGTCGTCACACGCCTGATCACCATCGACGCCGTGGCGCCGCGCATCCGCATCCTGCAACGCGCCCTGCGCGTGGGCTATTCGGATATCCCCGTGACGCTCTGGAACGTCTCCCAGTGCGGCGGCGCCGAACGTATCTTTTTCCCATGTAACGCCGGAACTCGAAATAAATCTTTCCACCTGAATTTTTCAAAGCCCGCCAAATCCCAGATCGCCGTGCATAAGGGGGTCGTGATCTTTGATGCGGCCCAGGGCGGGGAAGTCAAAATCGGCTCGAACGCCACCAATGTCTGGATCGCCGCGCAACGCGGAAATGTGGCGATTCTGGAGCGGGCCGAAACGTCCGCGTCAGGCCCCCTGCCCGACGGCTGCACCATCGAACTCTACAGCAACGGCGGCCTCGGCTATTCCGAAATCGAAACCCTCACGCCCGAGGTCCTGCTCCAACCCGGCGAAAGCCTGGAGAATACGCTGAACATCCTCTGCCTGCCCCTCGCCTCCACCCTCACCGCCGCCGAAGCCGCCACCAAACTGCGCGAACTCTCCGGCCTCTAAATGTCGATTGCCTGGAGGGCGAGGCTGCGCCGAGCCGGTTCCGGCCATTGCATCCGGAAAACCAAAACTACCAACTCCGAATGTCGTCTTCCCAGTCGCTCTTGCCATCCGGCGCGCCGTTTTCCCCATCCGGGCCCGTAATGTCGGCCCCCCGGTCGCTTTGATCCCGGCCGCGTGACCAAACCCCGACGTTGGCGTTGATATTGGTCTTTTCGAAGTTACCCGTGAATTCAATATGCAGGATATTATCTTGATTGTAATCCAACATGTACTTGTATGGCTTTCCCCATGGATCCAAGTAGCTTCCAACGCCATTGGTTGCATTTTGCCCCAGATCGAGGAAGGGGAGAAGTTTTGCATTTCGCAGCACACTCGCAGGATCGCTTTCCCCCTTTAACATCTTCACAACCGGCGCCAACACTTCGATCCCCGTGGCGAATTCGTCCGTATCGTAGCCGACCATGTTGGTTGGCCATCGGTGATATTCATCGTAATATGCCTTGAACGCCGTCGCCAGCTGCGTCACTTCATGCGCCGCCTTGGTGCGCTTGGCCGAATTCAGGGCCCTCTTGACTGCGGGAAACAACAGCCCAACCAGGATGGCAATGATCGCAATCACCACCAGTAATTCGATCAGGGTGAACGCGGCGCGAAAAGTTCTGGATCGGCCATGCATGCGAAAATCCCCCTTGTTTGAAACACCCTGACTCTACCGCCTCGCCCCACCCCCGGTCCACCCCCAAACCGATGCACATCGGTAGGGGCCGCGCTTGCGCGTGCCCTGTTGTATCAACAGATCAATCGCATCCCCATGCCCAATGACCACTGCCCAATGACTCGCCTCCTACCCCCTCGCCACCACCGCCGCAAACGGCGCCAACACGCCATTCTTTAACTGCCCATACACCTTGCGCCCCGCAAACAACCCAGCCTGCTGCAGCTTCCGTGGCGCTGGCCCCAGATTCACCGCCACATGCAAATTCTTCCCACCCAACCCGCGCGCAAACGCAATCACCGTCCGCGCCTCCCGCGCCCCCTCCTCGCCCGCCTCCAATAATTCAAAACTCCCCGCCGTCAAAGCCGCTTGCCCCCGCCGCAGCGCAATCAACTTTTTGTAAAAACTAAAAAACGCCTGACGCTCCTGCATCCCGCGCACAAACAAATTCCCCTCAAACTCAATGCCGTCCCGCGCCTTGACCACATCCCCCGTCACCACGCGCGGCCCCTTGTCGCACAGCCCCATGCGTTCGTGAATCGGCGGACGATTCGCCGCCCCAAATTCCTGCCCCGTCAGCAAGAACGGCAGCGTGTGCCCCGTCATAAACACCAGCTGCATCATCGCCCGCGTTCCGCCCGCCCCAAATCGCCAGATGCCCCGCCCTTCGTCATGATTATCCGTATACCGCGCCAGCCACGGCCCCCCCGTATCCCCTGGAGGGTTTTGCTTGTCAAAGCCACCGCTTCCCCCGCCCTCAACCTCGGGAGGGCGGAGCTCCGCGACGCCGCTTCCCCTCCGCACCGGATCACCTTCCTCGTCAAAACCCCTCCCCAAAACCCGCTCATACTGCCCCAACGCCTCCTCCACCGCGCCCGCAATCCCATTCGTTCGAAATCGCGCCAGAATTCCCGCAAAGTCCCCGTTGTGCGCCGCCTCGGGCGCCAGATTCACCACCGTCTCGCCGCGCCCATCCACCGCATACAAATACTGACAAACCTTATACAGATCGTCGTCGTAAGCCGCATTCATGCCGCGCCCGAATAAATCCAGATTGTTGCGCGCGCCGTATGACTCCGCCATGAAGAGCAATTCGCGCGGCGCATGCTTTTCCTTCAAGTACGCCAGCGCCTCGTTCCAAAACGACAAGTCGCTGATGATATGCGCCATGTCGAACCGAAACCCATCCACCCCATCCAAAACGGCCCTTCCCCTCCCGGGAGGGGCGGCCGCCTGGCCGCCCTCTTTTCGTCCGTTGCGTGCCCCCAAACATCCCAGCCAAAAATCCAGCACATCCCGCATCGCCCGCCGCAACCCGGGATCGCCATAGTTGAGCTTGGCCGTATCAGACCAATCCCAGTCGTAGCGCAGGCCGCCATCCGCGTTTTTGAAATAATAGCCCGGATGTTTTTTCGTCCACACATTATCCCGGCTCGTATGATTCGGCGTGATATCCAATATCACTCGCATCCCCAACGCATGCGCCCGCCGTACAAATTTCAAAAGCTCCGCCAGCGTCCCATGTTCCGGATCCACCGCCCGAAAATCGCGGATCGAATAGGGCGACCCAATCCCCTTGCGCGCCTCCCGCCCCATCGGATAGGGCGGCATCAAATACAGCACGTTCACCCCAAACCGCTTGAGCTTGGATAAATTCGCCGTCACATACGCCAGCGGCGATTTTCCCGTGCGCCTCTCCCCCATCGCCTCAATCGCATTCCCCGGCTCCCGCACCGCCAGCGACCGCAGGTTGATCTGATAAATGATGCTTTGCGATATCCAGTTCATGATCGAAAACCGCGAATGAACGCCAATGGACGCGAATGCGTTACGGCCCTACCGGGCCGTTTCCAGAACGACGCGCTTCCACTCCAGTTTTGGATGTTTGAAATTAATAATCAATCCAACCTTTTTACCGCTCACACGCAAATAATTTAAAACCTGCCCAACATGCTCATCCACAATCGCGTCCGCGACCTTGGTTTCAACAATGACTTCCCCGCCAACTTCCAAGTCGGGGACATAGTCGTCAATCCGCTGACCCTTGTAATGAACCCCATACGCGGATTGTTGCGAAAACAAAATTCCCTGCAGTCTAAATTCAATACAAAGCGCACGCTCGTAAGTCTTTTCCCGCAATCCATGTCCCAATGTCTTGTGGACCTCCAGCACACACCCAACAATCTTGTAAACCAATTCCCGGTGGAGCAGTTCTGCTCCACCGGCCCCCAAATCCTCTTCGCGTCCATTCGCGTTCATTCGCGGTTCCCAATCCCCCTCCTACATCCCCACAAAAATATACGCGCTCACCGCCGGCACCGTCACCGTCCGCTTCCCCTCCCCCGCCGCCTCCAGCACCATCCCCGGAATCCCCAGCCGCGCAATCCGCTTCCCATCCCCAATCGCCTGCCACGCGATCCCCTCTGGCAACGTCATGTCAAACGTCACCGGCTGATCCGCCCCATTCAGCAGCACCATGAACGGCTTCCCCGGATATTTCCTGGTCCAGTTCATGATATACCCAAAGGCCCGCCCATCCTCCGGCCAGATCCACCAGAAATAGTCCTCCGGCACGCCCGTCTTCGCACCTTCCCGCAGCGCCTTGGCCAGCTCCGGAAATCTCCCCCCCTCCGCCTCTGTCACCGGGGTAGCCTTGGCGAAGGAGGCCCCCTGAAACCGAAACGTCGCCCCCGCCTTGCTCTGCCGCAGCTGAATCAAATCGCGATAATACCCCAGCGTCACCGCCGCCTCTGGCCGCTCGCGCTCCTGCCAGCGCAGCGCGTTGACCGCATCGCCCCTGTCGAAGGTGTTGTGGAATCCATGCTTGCTGCGCATCCATTCCTGCCCCTCGGAAATCATCGGCACGCCCAGCGCCGTGAACAAAATCGTCGCCGCCAGCCGGTTGCGCGCCGCGTCCAACGGCTTCAGCTTGCGCCCGTCGCCTCCTCCATCGGTCGTGAGCATGTCGGCCAGCGCCTTATCGTCATGGCTTTCAAGAAAATTGATCGCTTGCGCCGGCGTCGCCGCCCAGGTATCCACGCAGCCGCGCAGTTGCGTGCGCAGATCCTCGCGATTGCCTTCGCCTTTTGAAAAATTCTGCGCCGCCCAGCGAAACCCATCGTTCCACGACGACCAGCTCGTGCCCTTGAGCTTTTTCTTATGGTCACCCCGCAAACTCCACGGCTCGGAAATCAGGATCGCATCGGGCTTTTCCGCACGCACCGCATCCTGAATCGCCAGCATGGTCTCCATGTCGATCAACTCGGCCAGATCAAACCGGAAGCCGTCCACATGGTGCTCGCGTATCCAGTACAGCAGGTTGTCGATAATCAGCCGCCGCATCATCGGCGCTTCGCTGCGCACATCGTTGCCGCAGGCACTGAAGTTCTGGAGCGTGTAGTCCTGGTCCTGCCGGAAATAGTATTTGCGGTCGAGCATGAAGAATACGTTGGGCGATCCAATGTGGTTGTAGACAACGTCAAGCACCACCGCAAACCCCTGCCGGTGCAACTCGTTGATCAAGGTCTTGAATTCGAAATATTGCGAGCCCTTCAACGGATCACGCGCGTACGAAGCCTC
>CAMFEP010000077.1 GCA_945949405.1 Kiritimatiellales bacterium | reverse complement strand
TGCTTCCGATATTGCCCCGCCTCCTGCCCCTGCTTGCCCTGTTCCTGCTGCAACCGCTGCGCGTCCTGTTGCAGACGCCCGGCTTCCTGTTCCAGCTGTTTTTCCCGCGCCACCGCCGCCGCGAGTTTCTGTGTAACCCCATCGGATTGCTTCCGCGCCTCCGCCAACTCGCGCGCCAGGTCCTCTCGCTCCGCCGCCAACCGCGTGCCTTCCGCCTCGCCCCGCGCTTCCCTCTCGCGCAATTTCGCTTCCAACGCCGCCACGTCACGCTGCATCGCCGCCACCGCCGCGGATTTTTCCTTCTCCAGCGCCACCACCTGTTTCTTCAGCCCCACCAGCGCCTCGGCCAGACCATCGCGCTCGGCCTTGATCTCGCCCAGTGCCTTCGCCACATCCTTCACGTCATGGATCAAGCGCGCATGGCCGGCCTGCGCCGCGGACTGCGCCTTGGCCGATTCCCCGGCCGCCAACGCCAGGTGCGCTTCCGCCGCCTTGCGTACCGCCGCCAGCGCTTCCGTCTGCCGCGCCGTCTCGGATTCCAACCGCTGTTCCCACTGCGCCGCGGACTGCGCCATTTCCTGGCGCAACCCAACCAATTCTTTTTCCAGCGCGGCGGCCTGTTTCCGCGCCTCCGCCAACTGGCGTGCCAGATCCTCACGCTCCGCCGCCAACCGCTTGCCCTCAGCCCGTCCCCGCGCTTCCGTCTCGCGCAATTTCGCATCCAGCGCCGCCGCGTCTCGCTGCAACGCCGCCACCGTCGCGGCCTGTTCCGCCTCCAGCGCCTTCAGCCGCTTCGCCCCATCCGCCGCCAGCGCCTGATGTTCCGCGTCCATCCCGGCCACCCGCGCCGTCACCGCCTGCAATTGCCCCGCCAGCGCCTCGGCCAGGCCCTCGCGCTCGGCCTTGAGCTCACCCAGAATTTTCGCCGCATCCTTCCCATCATTGACCTCGCGCGCATGCCTGGCCTGCGCCAACTCCAGGGCCTTCGCCGATTCCTTGGCCGCCCGCGCCAAATCGGCTTCTGCCGCCTTGCGCACCGCCGCCAGTTCTTTCACCTGCCGCGCCGTCTCGGATTCCAACCGCTCTTTCCACTGTGCCTCGGACTGCGCCAGTTCCTTGCGTAGCCTCTCCAATTCTTTTTCGAGTCCGGCGGCTTTCTTCCGATATTGCCCCGCCTCCTGCCCCTGCTTTTCCTGATCCTGCCCCAACCGCTGCGCATCCTGCTGCAACCGCCCGGCTTCCTCTTCCAACTCTTTCTCCCGCGCCGCCGACACCGCAAGTTTATGCGTAACCCCTTCGGCCTGCTTGCGCGCCTCCGCCAACTGGCGTGCCAGATCCTCACGCTCCGCCGCCGACCGCTTGCCTTCCGCCTCTCCCCGCGCTTCCGTCGCGCGCAATTTCGCATCCAGCGCCGCCACGTCACGCTGCAACGCCGCCACCGTCGCGGCTTGTTCCGCCTCCAGCGCCTTCAGCCGCTTCGCCCCATCCGCCGCCAGCGCCTGATGTTCCGCGTCCATCCCGGCCACCCGTGCCTTCACCGCCTGCAATTGCCCCGCCAGCGCCGCTGCCATCCGCGCCTGCTCGGCCTCCGCCGCCTGCCGCTCCTTCTGAAACGCCTCCGTTGCCGGCGCCATCGCCGCGAGCCGCGCTTCCCATTCGCGGGTATTTTCCTGCTGCTCCTCGCGCACAATCTCCAGATCCCGCTTCAACCGCGCGGCCTCGCCCTCCAACCGCTGCATGTCCTTCTGCAATGCCGCCTCGCGCGTGGAGGCGCCCGCCACCTTCGCTTCGTTGTGGACCAACTGTTTTTTCGTCCATGTCAGTTGCTCCGCCAACCCGTCGCGCTCCGTGGCCACCCGCTGCGCCTCGATACGCAACCGCTCCATCGCCCCCGCGGTCTCGGCCCCACGCTCGGCCTCCGCGCGCAGTGCCGCCGCCATCGCCCCGGCCTTTTCAGACTCCAATGCCGCCAGCCGTTGATGCCATGCCACCACAGCCCTGGCGTGCTCCTCCGCCAGCGTCCGGCGTTCCGCCTCTGCCCCATCCACCCGCGCCTCCACGGCCTGCAAGTGCCGCGCATGCTCCGCCACCAGCCGTGCCTGCTCGTCCGCCGCCGCGTTCCGCGCTCCCTCCAGCGTCGCCGCCAGTTGCGCGGCGTGCTCCCGCGCCGCCCGCACCTTCTCCGGGCCCGCCCGCCCTTCGAGTTCCCGCAACTGATCCAGCAACAACCCCTCGCGATGCTGGTGCTCGATGCCTTCCGTTTCCAGCCGCAGGCGCGCCTCGGTCGTCTTCTCCTGTTCCGCGCGCAACGCGTCTCGCGTGCTGTCCAGTTGCTGTTCACCTTGCGCCAGCTGCGCGCCAAGTTCGCCCGTGCGTTCCTGCAGCGCCTTGATGTCCGCCTCCAGCGTCAGCCGCGCCTGCCGCTCACCATCCACCTCGCCCTGCCGCCCCCGCAACCGGCTTTCCAGATCGTTGATCTGCTTCGTAAGTTGCAATTCCGTCTGGCGCAGCGCCACCACCGCCGCGTCCCGCTCGCGCACCGCCTGCGCGGCATCCCGGCGCGCCTCTTCCATCACCCGGTTTTTGATTTGCAGCGTGGTGCTGGAATCGCTCGCCACGCGGGCGTGCTCCGCCTGCACCGCATGCAACGCCGTCGTCAGGGCCGCCACGCGTTCCCGCGCCGCGCGCAATTCCTCGCCCGCCTTCACCTCACTGCCGCTGGCCAGCGGCATCGCTTCCGCGCCCCCCTCCTGCGCCGTGGCGGGCGTGGCGGCGGCCGCCGGCTTCGCCAGTTCCTTGAGCAGATCGGCGGCGGGGACCTTGCGGTGGGTGATCTTGTGCTCCAGGCTCGCCGCGCGGCTGATCATGCCGCGGCGGAAAAGCCCGGGGACGGAGAGCAGGTTGACCGGTCCATAATTCGCCCCGCTCTTCAGCGAAACGAACCATTCCATTTTGAGATCCGGCACCGTGTCCGCGCGCACCCAGTCGCGGCCGTTGTGCGAAACTTCATTGTCGGGCGTCAGCCGCCCCTGCTCCGCCCAGGTGCAAAGCGCGGCCAGGGTGAGCTGCCCATAGACCGTTTCCGGCCCCGTGCGCAGCATCCACTCGTCGCCGTTGCCGCCCTTCGTTTTGCCTTCCAGTGCCATGCCGTATGCCGCCTGCCGGTGGATCGACCGGAAATCAACGACCAAAACGCTGAATCAATTGTTCGATGAGTTCCGCAATATCGGGCGTGATCTCTTCCAGGCTAAAGCCCGCGTCAAACAGATCGGGATTGCTGGAACGCCTGCACCAACGGCAGGTCGTGTTCAGCAACACACTGTGTTCACCCCCGATCGCTTCCGGCAGGACCACCCGCAACCCGTACCGCCGCTGCGGCTCCATCGCCTCTACCACCCGCACCCCAAGGCCTTCCGCCGAAATATCAATCACCACCCCCAGTTGCTTCACCCCCGCGGGATCCATCACCGGAAACGTCGTGACCAACTGAAACCGTTTGAATGTGCGCTGGTTACCCATGCGATGCCAATTCCTCCCGACCGCTCCCTATAATCACCATCCACGCCACGCTCCCAAGCTCCCACAGTCCTACAGTCCTACAGTCCCACGGTCCTAATGTCCTAAGGTCCCACAGTCCCACCGTCCTACAGTCCCCTCGCCCCCAACGCACGCCCCACCCGCTCGGCAATCGGACGCCGGTCCGCCGCATCCACCTGAAACGTCTGCCCGGTCACAATCTCATAGGCCTCGATATATCGCCGCGCTGCTTCAATACGCACCTCGTCTGTCAACGCCGGCGGCGTGCCATCCCCGCGGAAGCCCTGGTCCGCCAGCCATTGGCGCACATATTCTTTATCCAGCTTGCGCTGATCCTCGCCCGCCGCGAAGCGCGCCGCGTATGTATCCGTGAACCAGTAGCGCGATGAGTCCGGTGTGTTGATCTCGTCGCTCACCACCAGGTCGCCGTTGAGCTTGCCCAACTCGTATTTCGTATCAACAAAAATCAAGCCCCGCGACGCCGCGTGCTCCACCGCGCGCGTGTAGAGCCGCAGGCAAATGTCCGCCGCCTTGTCGAAGGTCGCCGCGTCGATCAGCCCTTCGGCAAGCGCCTCATCGCGCGAGATGTTGCGGTCGTGTTTCTCGTGTTTGGTGGTCGGTGTGATGATCGGTCTGGCGAGCTTCTGATCTTTGCGCAGCCCCTCCGGTAGCGGATTGCCACACAGGTTGCGCACCCCGCGCTCGTAATTGTACCAGGCCGAGGTTTTGGTCACCCCTGTGATGTAGCCGCGCACCACGAATTCCAACGGCAGTTGCTCGCACTCGCGCACGATCATCGCGTTGGGGTCAGGCATCGAAATCATGTGGTTGGGCGCCACGTCGCGCGATTTGTCGAACCAGAAGGCCGCCAGCTGGTTCAGCACCTGGCCCTTGAACGGAATCGTGCCCAGCACACAGTCGAAGGCGGAGATGCGGTCGGAAACCACGATGATGCGCTTGTCGCCCTGGAGATAACTGTCGCGCACCTTGCCGCGTTGCAACTCGCCCAGCCCCTCGAATGCCGTTTCCTCCAGCACATTGCCAAGCTGTTTGCGAATTGCCTCGGTACTGATCATTCCTCCATCCTTCCACTCCAACTCTTTGCCCCAATCTTCGTCCTAATCCTGCGCGTAAACCGAATCTCCGCCGCGCGCTGCGCCTCTGCGGGAGATGCCCCCTACCCCCGCACATCCAACGCCATCAATTCCGGGCGCTCCACCCACCCCCGCCGCCGTGCCAACGTCATCAGCCGCGCCACGCAAACCTCGCGAATCTCCAACTTCAGCGCGCCGTGCCCGCGCTTGCGCCCGCGGTTCATCCGGCGCGCCAGCTCGCTCAAATGCTGCAAGCCCAGCAGCCCACGCCCCTCCGTGTCGTCCCACACATCCGCGATGCAATCCAAAATCATGTCCAGACTCGCCAGCACCTGCAGTTCCATCACCACCCCGCCTGCCGGACACAGCGGCCGCAGGTCGACGATCCACAGCGTCGCCCCGCCCGCAACGCTCCACTCGCCCGGGCGGATCACCCCCGCCCCGAGCAGCCCCAGCCGCCGCGCCGCCCGCGTTTCCCCGATCGCCCACAGCGCCTTCGTGGCCAGCGCCACCACCCCGCCCGGCACGCCGTCTTCACCCGCCGCCCCCGGCGTCTCCTCCAGCGTCGCCTCCACGGCCATCGCCACTTCCGCCAGCGCGTCCTCGCCACCGCCCAGCGACTTGCCGCATAGCGCTTGCAGCTCCTCGACGATGCCGTCCACCGCCGCGTCGCGCGCGCTGCCGCCAAATTGGTTCGGGTTCCAGATCATTCCTTGGTCATCATGCCTTTGATCGCGCTCAAAAATTGGTTCACGTCACGAAACCGCCGGTACACCGAGGCAAAGCGCACGAACGCCACTTCGTCGATCTTCTCCAGCCGCTCCATGACCTTGTTGCCGATCGTCTCGCTCGGCACCTCGCGCTCGAACTCCGACTCCAGCACCTCGATGATCTCGTCCACCATCCGCTCGACCTGCTCCAGCCCGATCGGCCGCTTCTCGCACGCCCGCCCGATGCCGTTGATCAATTTCTGCCGGCTCAAATCCTCGCGCCGCCCGTCTCGCTTGACCACCCGCAGCTTAGCCTTGATCACTTCTTCATAGGTCGTAAAGCGATACGAACAGCCCAGACACATGCGACGCCTCCGAATCACGGACCCATTGCCCGCCGACCGGCTGTCGATCACCTTGTCTTCCAAATTCCCGCATTTCGGACAGCGCATGCTTGTTCCCCACCCCCGCCCAACGTCCCACAGTCCGAATGTCCCACAGTCCTATTGTCCCACGGTCCCACAGTCCTAATGTCCCACGGTCCCACGGTCCCACGGTCCTATTGTCCCACGGTCCTACGGTCCCACAGTCCTAATGTCCCACAGTCCAATGCCGCTTCCTAGCGCGCGCCTAAAACTTCCCGCACCGCCGCCACCAGATCGTTGGGATTGCTCGTGCTCACAAAACGATCCGTGACCGCGCTGGACACCCGGAACTTGTTGGCGCTCATCGCCCCGCTGCTGCCATCGTACAGCACCACCGGCACGTCCGCCGTCTTCGGCATCCCGCGCAAAATCCCCGCCAGCGTGTCGCCGTTCATGTTCTCGAAAATCAGCTTGAGCACCACCACGTCCGGCGTCTCCAGCACCGCCGCCTGGATCACCTCCGGCCCCCGCGATACGCTCGTCACCGCGAATCCCGCCAGCGTAAACGCATGCACCAGCGAGTCGCGCACCTGCTCCTCGTCCTCGCCGATCAACACTTTCAGCCCCTGCATGCTCGGCCCCGTGCCGTCCCGCCCCTGGTCGCTGCGCAAAAAGACGATGCGCCCGACTTCCATCAGCAGGTCCTGCGGATCGCAGGGCTTGGCCACGAATCCATCCACCGCCACGTTCGCGAAAAACTCGGCCATGTTGGCCCGCGCCGTCAGCACCAGCACCGGATGCCGCAGCTTGCCGTCCGCCTCGGTAATCGCTCGCAAAAATCCGATCCCGCCGATGCCCGGCATCCCCATGTCGAGGATGATCAGGTCCGGCACAAGCCCCTCTAATGACTTTAAGCCCGCCTCGCCGCTGCCGGCCGTGATCACGTCGTACCCTTCAAACTTCAAAAAATCGCCCAACGTCATGAGCAAACTCGTGTCGTCGTCAATTAGCAAAATCTTCTTCCTGGTCTTCTGATTCATAAATTTCTCACCGTCATAAAAAAAATGCACCCGCCCACCTGCATGCCCCACAGTCCTATGGTCCTATGGTCCTATGGTCCCATGGTCCCCCAGCCCCCCAGCCCCCCCTACTTCCTCGCCACCTTGAACACCTTCTCGCTGGGTCGCCGACTCGCGGAAACCGCTCCCAGGAAAGCCATTTCCACCTGGTCGCGCAGTTCGTCCTCGTCCCAGGGCTTGGTCAGGGTCGGGATTCCAAAATTACTCAAGACCTTCTGTTGCTTCTCGCTCAACTGCGCTCCGGTGAGCACGATTACGGGCGTCCGCATCATCTCAAGGTTTGCCTTGAGCTTCAAGATCACATCCGTACCGCCCACCCCGGGCAATTCCAGGTCCATCAGAATCAAATCCGGCCGCTCGCGCTTGATCGCCTCCAGCGCCGTCGTCCCCTCGCCCAGCACCGAAACCTTGAAGCCCCAGTCCCGCGCCTGCATCGCGATCGTCTCCCGCACCAGTTCGTCGTCTTCTACCAGCATCACTTTCGGCGCGTCGGATAGCGGCAGCAGCACGCTCACCCGCGTGCCCCCGCTCCGCCCCGGCGGCGGACTTTCAATCACCAGCTTGCCCCCGTGCAATTCAACGATGTCCTTGGAAATCGCCAGCCCCAGCCCCGTGCCCGTGGGCTGCTCGTTCACCGTGAAGTAGCGCTCCGTGATGCGCGGAATCAGCTCGTGCGGAATCCCCGGCCCCGTGTCCACCACGCTCAAACAAGCAAACCCGCGCGCGTCCTTCGCCAGCACCACCTCCACGTCGACCCGCCCCTCCGCCGGCGTGAATTTGATCGCGTTGCCCACGAGGTTGATCACCACCCGCTCGATTTTGGACGGATCGCACTCCACAAAAATATTTTTCGGCGGCAGATTGAAGACCAGCGCCTGATTCTTCTGCTTCGCCTGCAGCCGCAGCGATTCCAGCGCCCAGCCCACCAGCCGCCCGAGCGGCACGCGGTGCGTGTCAAGTTTGAGCGTCTTGTTGTCAATCCGCCGCAAATCCAGAATATCGCTCACCGTCGCCAGCATGCGCCGGCAATCCCCGTCGAGCATCAACAAATACCGCCGCACCCGCGCCGGCAGCGGCCCCACCACCCCGTTGAGCATGTTGTAAATCGCATAGAGCATGGAGGTCAGCGGCGTCTTGAGTTCGTGCGAAACGTTGGAGACGAATTGCGCCCGCGCCTGGTCGTGCGCCTCCACCCGCGCCATGGCCTCCTTTAACGCGTCTTGCGCCCGCTTGCGCTCGGTCACGTTGCGCACGAAAAAACACAACCGCGAATGCCCGTGCCGCGGCAGCCGGCTCACCGCAATCTCCGCTGGAAACGTCTTGCGGTCGGCCCGTACGCACTGCCCCTCGATCAGCGTGTAACGATGGTCCGCCAGATTTTTGAGAATGAATTCCAGCAGCGACACGTCGGCGCCCGAGAGCAGTTCCATCACGTTCATGGCGTGCAACACGTCCGGTGTCCGCTTGAAAAATTCATGCGCCCGCGCGTTGGACTCCAGAATGCGCCCGTCCTCCGCCACCACCAGCACACCGTCATAGATGCTGTCGAGCAGCGTCTCATACTCCGACCGCCCCCCCAGCGCCTCGAGATCCAGCCGCCCCGTCGCCGAAAGTTTCCACGGCAGGCCCTTCAGCGCCTTGGGTTTGCGCGACCGCGTCGCCGTCCCACGCTTCTCATCCACAGGCAACCCCGGCACCGCCATTTTCATTTCAGAATCTTCTTTCATAAGGATGCCGCCACCGTACCCAACCCCTTCCCCCCGAACAAGCCCTTATCATGCCCGCACGCTCCCCCCCCCCCAACTTCACCATTCAAAACTCTTTAATCGATATTCTGCGGTTCATTCCCGCCGGCCTGAAGCACCCTATTCCTCCACGCTTCAATCCGCCACATCTACGCTCTGGTGCACGTTCCGGGGAGGTACCAAATCCGCTGCGGGGTCGATGCCGTCTCTCCCGGGTGCTGATCGAAAATATCATTGCACCGAATCGCGGACGCTCCCTTGCTCCACCACAATGATATGAACCACCGTGTTACCCACTGGGTCCACTTCCTCGGCTTTGAGGACTCTGGCTCCGGCGCCGACGATGCCACGCGTATCATCCCCTTCACCATCACCCCCTTCAGCCACGAGCTATTGAAAAAGTATTGCTATTACCAGCAACTTGCCCAAACCTTCGACCCGGGCGCGCTCTTCCGCGACAGCGAAAGCGCCCTCGATGGCGACATGACACATACCTACGGCCAGAAGACCCATCTGATCGCCGCCACCGCGCGCAACCCGGACGGCACCTGGAGCGTCGGCATCCAGAATTTCACCGCGGATAGTTTCTCCGGCGCCCAGGGTCAGGCCGACGACACCCGCGTGAACGCCGGCGTCGGCACGGTGCCCATGACCAACGGCTCTCGAACCATCAGCGTCGCACCCCTCGAATTGGTGACCTTGCGCACCTCGCGCGCCATTCCCTGAAATGCCACGCATGCGAAATTTTCCCATGGCCAAAAGTCGCGCCCAGGTGGAATGGTTTTCACAACGCAAGCTGGGCCTCTTCCTCCACTTCGGCCTCTATGCCATCGAAGCCTGGCACGAGCAGGACCAGATGCGCCGGCGCATTCCACGCGACGAATACGGCAAGCTGATCAAACGCTTCAATCCCACGCAATTCAACGCGGACCGCATCCTGGATCTGGCCGAATCCATCG
>CAMFEP010000076.1 GCA_945949405.1 Kiritimatiellales bacterium | reverse complement strand
AGAGGGAATTGGCGTGGAGGCGGATGCATCGAACATCAAGATCGCTTGCATCTATACTCAACGTCGTATGTCCGCTTGGGAGGGGCGAGTGACACGAGCCCGAGTCTCGCGGCGTCGCGGCGCTCCGCCCTCCCGTATGCGCAATGAATTCTGGCGCTGTGTATAGATTGCCGAATCATGAACCGCATATTGTCGAAGGCAATACGGATCCTTCATCATTCTGCACTCGTTATTCGTCAATCTGCGGTTTGCTCTCCTGCCATGTGGCCGGGACGGGGGCGTCCCGGCGCCAAGGAGAATCAAAACCTTCGCTCACGCCGCCGGGGGAGTTTCGACGAATTCGGTGTCTTCGGGTTCGAAGGTGATTGCCTGGGCGAGTTCGTCGCCGGCGTCGAGGCCGATCAGGCGCACGCCCTGGGTGGCGCGGCCGATGATGCGGATTTCATTGACGTTGGTGCGGACCATCTGGCCCTTGGCGGTGATCAGCATGAGGGCGTCGGTTTCCTTCACCGCGCGGGCGGCGACCACCTTGCCGTTGCGGTCGGAGGTGCGGATGGCGATCACGCCCTTGCCGCCGCGGCTCTGGTCGCGATACTCCTCGAAGCTCGTGCGCTTGCCGTAGCCGTGCTGGGTGCAGATCAGGAAGGTGGCGTTGGTGTCCACGATTTCGAGGCCGACGACATGGTCGCCCTCGTCCAGGCGGATGCCGATGACGCCGACCGTGTCGCGTCCCTGGTCGCGGAGCTGCTTTTCCGGGAAGCGGATGCTCATGCCCTGCTCGGTGGCGAGGACGACCTCGTTGGCGCCGTTGGTCAGTTTGACCGCGATCAGGCGGTCGCCTTCCTCGATGCGGATGGCGATGATGCCGTTCTGGCGCTGGTTGCTGTACTCCGAGAGATTGGACTTCTTGACGATGCCATTTTCGGTGGCCATGACCAGGTGCATCGAATCTGAAAAATCGCGAACCTTGATCATCGCCGCGATTTTTTCATCGCTCTGGATGTTGAGCAGGTTGACGATGGCCTTGCCGCGCGCCGTGCGGCCGGCCTCGGGGATTTCATAGACCTTCTCGCAATAGACGCGGCCGGCGGTGGTGAAGAACATGATTGTGTCGTGCGTGCTGGCGACGAAGAGGTGTTCGACGAAGTCCTCCTCCTTCATGTCCATGCCGGCGACGCCCTTGCCGCCGCGGCGCTGGGCCTTGTAGGTGTCCACGGGGACGCGCTTGATATAGCCCGTGTGGCTGATCGTGATGACGCAACCGCGGTCGGCAACGAGATCCTCGATGCTGATCTCGCCCTCCTCGGGGATGATGTCGGTCTTGCGCGAGTCGCCGTAATTCTTCTTCAGATCGAGCAGCTCATCCTTGATGAGGGCGTAGATCTTGTGCTCGTTCGCCAGCAAATCCTTGAGGAAGGAGATGAGCTTGATGACTTCCAGGTATTCGGCCTCGATCTTGTCGCGCTCCAGCCCGGTGAGCTGGTAGAGGCGCATGTCGAGGATGGCATTGGCCTGGATTTCGGAGAGGCGGAAGCGGGACATCAGGAGCGTTCTGGCTTCGTCGCGGTTCTTGGATTCGCGGATCGTTTTGACGACCTCGTTCAGGTGATCCAGGGCGATCTTGAGGCCTTCGAGGATGTGGGCGCGGGCCTCGGCCTTGGCGAGGTCGAACTTCGTGCGGCGGGTGATGACTTCGAAGCGGTGGCGGATGAAACACTGGAGGAGCTCCTTCAGGTTCATCACCTTCGGGCGGCCTTCGTCGATGGCGAGCATGATCGCGCCGAAGGTGGTTTCCATCTGGGTCTGCTTGAAGAGGTTGTTCAGGACGACCTTAGGCTGCACGCCGCGCTTGAGTTCGATGACGATGCGGATGCCCTCGCGGTTCGATTCGTCGCGGATGTCGCTGATGCCCTCGAGGTTCTTGTTTTGCACGAGGCGGGCGATGTTCTCGATGAGGGTCAGCTTATTCACCTGATAGGGGATCTCGCTGATGATGATGACTTCCTTGCCCTGCTTGTTTTCCTCGATGGTGGCGCGGCCGCGCACGCGCATCTGGCCGCGCCCGGTGCGGTACATGCTGGCGATGGGGGCCAGGCCGCAGATCGTGCCGCCGGTGGGGAAATCGGGGCCCTTCAGGCGCAGCATCAGATCCGTGATCGAGGCGCTGGGCTGGTCGATCAGCAGCACGGTGGCGTCGACCAATTCGGTCATGTTGTGGGGCGGGATGTTGGTGGCCATGCCCACGGCGATGCCGGTGGAGCCGTTGAGGAGGAGGTTGGGGGCCTTGGAAGGCAGCACGAGGGGCTGCTGCAGCTTGTTGTCGTAGTTGGGGCCGAACTCGACGGTATCCTTGTCGATGTCGATCAGCAGATCCTCCGCGAGGCGCTGCATGCGCACTTCGGTATAACGCATGGCGGCGGGCGGATCGCCGTCGATCGAGCCGAAGTTGCCCTGGCCGTCCACGAGCAGGTAGCGCATGGAGAAATCCTGGGCCATGCGCACGATCGTGTCGTAAATGGCCTGGTCGCCGTGGGGGTGAAACTTACCCATGACTTCGCCGACGATACGCGCTGATTTCTTGTAGGGATGGTCGTGGGTGTTGCTGATTTCCCACATGGCGAAGAGGCAGCGGCGGTGCACGGGCTTGAGGCCGTCACGGACGTCGGGCAGGGCGCGGCCGATGATGACGCTCATCGAGTAGTCGATGTACGACGAGCGCATCTCCTCCTCGATGTTGATGTTCTCGATGCGGAAGATGGGCGCGTCGGGCGCGGGCGGCGAGGCGGTCGGGGTTTTGTCGTCCATGTCAGGCATTCGCGTTAGATGTCCAGGTTGCGGACGTTCAGGGCGTTGTCTTCAATGAATTGCCGGCGGGGCTCGACTTCGTCGCCCATCAGCACGCTGAAGATCTGGTCGGCGCGGACGGCGTCCTCCTGCACGACTTTGAGGAGTTTGCGCCGTTCGGGAGCCATGGTGGTGGTGTAGAGCTGTTCGGGGTTCATTTCGCCGAGTCCCTTGAAGCGGCTGACTTCCACGCCGCGGGTACCCAGATCGCGGACCTTCACGAGCAGGTCCTTGAGGGAAAAGACGGGGATTTTGACCTCGTCGCCGTTGGCGAGGTGGCAGAGCGGCGCTTCGGAGGTTTCGTAGTCCGAGACGCCAAAGCCCTTCTTTTCCAGCTTTGCCATGAGTTTGGTGAGTTGAGAGCCGGAATAGATTTCGGAATAGGGCGGGGTTTCCTCGACTTCGCCTTCCGCCAGCGGCGCCGCGGGCTGATTGTTTTGGGCCGCCTGCTTCACCTCGGCCAGCACGGTCTTCAGATCGGCGTCCGTGAGGGCGAAGCGGAATTCGCGGGCGCCGATGCCGGTGATGGGGATCATGTAGCGCGGGAACGCGCCGGTTTGCATGTCGCGCGCGCGCAGGTAGGCGCCGAAATCGAGGCCGCGCCGGATGAGGGTGTGGGCGATGTGTTCGATCTCGGTGATGACCTCGAGGATACCGCTCAACTCGCGGCCCTTGATGGTGACGTCCTTGTGGGTCACTTCCACGTCATCTGCGCCGAGTTCGAGGACGCGGCGGGTGTAGTCCTTTTCGGACTCGATGTACTCTTCCTGTTTCTTGCGGGTGATTTTGTAGAGCGGCGGCTGGGCGAGGTAGATGAAGCCGTGTTCGATCAGTTTCGGCATCTGGCGGTAGAAGAAGGTCAGGAGCAGGGTGCGGATGTGGGCGCCGTCGACGTCGGCATCGGTCATAATGATGATTTTGTGGTAACGCACCTTGGCGATGTCGAACTCATCCGTGCCGATGCCCGCGCCGATGGCGGCGACGAGGGGTTGGATCTGGCCGTTGGCGAGGATCTTGTCCAAGCGGGCTTTTTCCACGTTCAGCACCTTGCCGCGCAGGGGCAGGATGGCTTGGAATTCGCGGTTGCGGCCCTGTTTCGCCGAGCCGCCGGCGCTGTCGCCCTCGACGATGTAGAGTTCGCACTTGGCCGGGTCGCGCTCGGAGCAATCGGCGAGTTTGCCGGGCAGGGAGAGGCCGTCGAGGACGCCTTTGCGGCGCGTCAGGTCGCGGGCCTTCTTGGCGGCGATGCGCGCGCGCACCGCGAGCAGGCCTTTCTCGACGATTTTGCGGGCGACGGAGGGATTTTCCTCCAGGTAATTTCCGAGTTCCTCATTGGTGATCGACTCGACGATGCCCTGCACTTCGCTATTGCCCAGCTTGGTTTTGGTCTGGCCTTCGAACTGCGGGCGCGGCAGTTTGACGCTGATGATGGCGATGAGGCCTTCGCGGATGTCGTCGCCCGACATGCTCTCGTCGTCACCCTTGATCAGCTTGCTGGTTTTGGCGTACTGGTTGATCGTGCGTGTGAGCGCCGAGCGGAAGCCGCTCAAGTGGGTGCCGCCCTCGATGGTGTTGATGTTATTGGCGAAGCAGAGGACCGTTTCGTTGTAGGCCTCGGTGTATTGCAGGGCGATTTCGGCGACCATGCCGTCCTTGGCCTTCTCGAAATAGATGGCCTTCGGGTGGATCGGGCTCTTGTTGCGGTTCAGGTAATCCACGAACTCCACGATGCCGCCCTCGAAGTGAAAGAGTTCTTCGCGCGCGGGTTCCTCCTGCGAGAGGGTGATTTCGATGCCCTTGTTCAGGAAGGCCAGTTCGCGCAGGCGGTTGGCGAGGATATCCCACTCGAACTTGATCGTGTTGAAGATTGTGGCATCGGGGAAAAAGGTGATTTTCGTGCCGTTGCTCTTGCTGCTGCCGATGGTTTCCATGGGCGAGGCGGTCTTGCCCTTCTCGAAGCGCTGGTGATAGACGCTGCCCTCGCGGCGCACCTCGGCTTCGAGCCATTCGCTCAAGGCGTTGACGCAGGAGACGCCGACGCCGTGCAAACCGCCGGAGACCTTGTAGCTGTCGTTATCGAATTTGCCGCCGGCGTGGAGGGTGGTGAGGACGACTTCGAGGGCGGGTTTTTTCTCCGTGGCGTGCATGTCCACAGGGATGCCACGGCCGTTATCGACCACGGCGCAACTGCCGTCGGCGTTCAGGCGCACCTGGATTTTGTCGCAGTGGCCGGCGAGGGCTTCGTCGATGCTGTTGTCCACGACTTCGAAGACGCAGTGGTGCAAACCGCGCACGGAGGTGTCGCCGATATACATTGCCGGACGCAAACGGACGGCTTCGAGGCCTTCCAAAACGGTGATGTTGGTGGCGTCGTATTTTGCGCCCGAATTCGGTGTCGACATAGGTTTCTGCTTATCCCCCTTAAAGGGTTCAGTATACGCAGATCGGTGCGCAAAACGCAAGGGGTGCGGCCCAAAAAATACCCCCAAAAAAACCAACAAAAACGGGGGTTTTGAAGATTTTCGCGGTTATGTTCGGCGATGGTTTTTGGGGTGAGAAAGACGACTGCGTCCACCATTCGACACGCTCATGGCAGGGACGCCGCGGTCCGCCTGAAATGGGCAGGAGAATGTGGGGGATTCTGCGCATTACCGGAGGCTGAATTAACGCTAAGGAACGCAGGAAATCAGGAAGGGATGGGCGCTTGGCACAAGCGCCCCTACACCCCCTGGAGATTTTAAAATGCCCCAGGCCCATGACCGCGGTGGGGTTGACTTTGGGGGCTTCAATCGGTATGGTCCCGCGTTTCGTGCGACGATGTTTCGGGTGCCGGGATGGTCCCGGCGCGAACCGCAACGCGCACCGGATGAAGAGGGATGACGCGCCATGTACGAAGTTTCCGATCTGCGCAAGGGGCTGAAGATTGAGATCAACGGGCAGCCCTACGAAGTCACCGAATTCGAGTTTATGAAGCCGGGCAAGGGCCAGGCGATTTACACATGCCGGATCAAGCACATGATCAACGGCAGCACGATGGTCAAGACCTACCGGCAGGTGGACCGCATCGACATCCCGCAATTGTCCAACAAGGAATGCGCCTATTCCTACCAGGACGGCGACGTGTATGTGTTCATGGACGAGAACTTTGAGCAAGTCAACCTGACCAAAGAATTCCTGGGTGATCGCCGGCATTTCCTGGCTGAGGACATGCACGTCGAGATTTTGTTCCACAACAACGTGGCGGTGGACATCACCCTGCCGACCTTCGTGGAAAAGGAAGTAATCTTCACGGAGCCGGGGGCGCGGGGCAATACGGCGACGAACGTCTTCAAGCCGGCGACGGTGACGGGCGGCTATGAAGTCGCGGTGCCGCTGTTTTTGAACCAGGGCGACATCATCAAGATCGACACGCGCACTGGCAAGTATGCGGATCGCGTTTCGAAGAAGTGATCTTGAGGGGCGGCCCAGACGGGCAACCGCGAATTCACGCGAATGGGCGCGAATCGGACTAGGAGCCGATGAGCACATTGCTAGAGCGGCTCCGGTTGCGGGCGGTGGTGCTGGACGCCATGCGCGGGTTTTTTGCCAGCCGCGGCTATCTGGCGGTGGAAACGCCGGTGCGGGTGCCGGCGCCGGCGCTGGAATTGCACATCGACGCACCACCTTCTGGATCCGCCTTTCTACGCACCTCACCTGAATTGCACCTCAAGCGACTGCTGGGGCTGGGGGCGGACCGGGTGTTTGAACTGGGGCCCTGTTTTCGCGAGGGGGAGCGGGGGGCGCGGCATCTGCCGGAATTCACGATGCTGGAGTGGTGTAGGACGCATGCGACCTATCAAGATTTGATGACCGAGACGGAGGCGCTGTTTGCGGCGGTGTGGGAGGCGGCGCGCGGGTGCGTGGCGTTCACGCCGCCGGCGATGGATGTGCGAGCGCCGTGGCCGCGCTGGACGGTGCGGGACACGTTTTTGACATTGGCGGGGTGGGATCCGGTGGCGCATTGGGATGCGGACCGATTTGATTTGGATTTGGTGGGGAAGGTGGAGCCGCAATTGCCACGGGATCGTCCGTTGATTTTAATGGATTATCCGGTGGAGGCGGCGGCGCTGGCGCGGTGTCGGATGGGGCCTCCGGCGGTGGCGGAGCGCTGGGAACTCTATGCTGGCGGGATGGAACTGGCCAATGCGTTTGGGGAATTGACGGATGCGGCGGAGCAGCGGCGGCGTTTTGCGCAATGCGCGCGCGCGCGGGCGGCGCTGGGCAAGACGGTGTATCCCATGGACGAGGCGTTTCTGGCGGCGCTCGAGCGCGGGTTGCCGCCTTGCGCGGGGATTGCGCTGGGGGTGGACCGGTTGATCATGCTGCTGACGGGCAGCGCGCGGATTGACGACGTGCGGGCGTTCGTGGCGTAGGGCTGTGGGGGGCAGGAGCGGCGCATTCCGAATGTGGTGTGCGTTTGGTGTGCATTTCGCGCGGCGATCTCGCCCCACCCGGTCGCTTGCCGACGGTGGTGCATACCAGGAGTATTGCACCACCGTCGGCGCGCGCCCGCTTGGGGCAAGCTTGCCACGCGAAATGCCCATCCCGCTTCGCGGGAAACCAAACGCACACCACGTTTGCCATCGCCCATCGCCCCTCGACAAGCTCGGGGCAGGCGGACTTGGGCGATTTCGGATTGGAGGGAAATGGCTGGAGCACTTGACGTCATCGTTCTGCTGGCGGATAGTTTTTCGATATGAACACACGCATGCGATGGGGGCTTATTCTGGCTGTGATATTGGCGGCGGATTCGGTGTTTGCGGGCAAGGCGCAGGATAAGGCGGAGGATGCGCTGGCTTCGTTGGACCGGTCGGTGAAGCCGGCTTATGAAGTGAGTTTGGGGCTCGTGAGTGAGGCGGGGGTGGACGGCGGGGGTGATGCTTCGATGGTTGAGGTGGGGGCGGACTGGCAGTTCGCGTATTTCGTCAATGTGCTGGGCGGGGATATTGATCTGAACCTCGACACGGACTGGATATTTCTCAACAACTCGGGGCCCGTTGATCTGCCGGAGCACTTGTCCACCGTGGCGCTGAATGCGGGCGGGACGTGGCGGTATGTGAATAGCATGGTGCTGGAGGCGCGGCTGAAGCCCGGGCTTTACTGGGATATGAAGGAGTTCGGGGCCGGGCCTTTTTATGTGCCATTTTCGGTGGTGGGGATGAAGGGGTTTAATCCCAACGTGGCGGGGCAGTTGGGGGCGGAGGTGCGGCCGGGGTTCGAGCGAGAAATCGTGCCGGTGCTCGGCGTGGCGTGCCGGTTGCAGAATCGGTTGTATTTGAAAGCGGGGATTCCGGAATCGCGACTGACGTACTATGCGACCTCGTGGATCGTGCCGTACCTGGGGCTGGACTGGCAGAGCATGACCTACGGATTGGGGGATCAGGACGGCATATCTGACCGAGAATTCACGATCGAAGACTGGCGTTTTTATGGCGGGTTGCGTGTGCGGGTTTCGGAGGAGATGCAACTGGCGGGCGAGGTGGGCAAGGCATTTGCGCGCGACTTTGAGTTTGATCCGGCGCCGGCGGGCGGGGATGGGGATGTTAACGGGGACGATGCGGTGTTCTTCAGGGTGGCGTTGTTGGGGCCGTTCTAAACACAGCGTCATAAGTTATTGCGCATGTGGCGCGGGAGGGGCGAGTGACACGAGCCCGTTCCGGCGGCGTCGCGGAGCTCCGCCCTCCCCGCATGCGCAAAGAATTGGGACGCTGTGTTTCGCTGGCTCCCGCAGAGGCGCGGAGAGAAGGAATTTGCCCAGGGTCAGCGACCCCGGCGACAGGTGGCTTCGGGGTCACGGCGCGGGGGGGCAGAAGGGGCGGAGGGCGGTTTTCAGGGCGTCGAGGCCGGTGCCGGTGAGGGTGGAGAGTTCGAGGGGTTTGATGCGGATCTTGCGTTTGAATTCGCGGAGGTTTTCTTTGGATTCGGGAAGATCCATTTTGTTGGCGACGACGATCGAGGGGTGTTTCAGGAGGGCTTTGCTGTAGAAGCCCAGTTCCTTGCGCAGGTCGCGGTAATCCTGGTAGGGCTTGCGGCCATCCACGCCGGCCATGTCGATGATGTAGACGATCGCGCGCGAGCGTTCGATGTGGCGCAGGAAATCCATGCCCAGGCCGACGCCTTCGTGGGCCCCGGGGATGAGGCCCGGGATGTCGGCGACGCGCATGTGGGTGTAGTCGTCGAAGAACATCGTGCCCATGATTGGGTTGATCGTGGTGAAGGGGTAGGCGGCGACCTTGGGGTGGGCGGCGCTGATGCAGCGGAGCACGGACGATTTGCCTGCGTTGGGGAAACCGACGAGGCCGACGTCGGCCACGAGTTTGAGATCGAGCTTGAGTACGAGTTCCTCGCCGGGCTCGCCGTCCGTGTGTTCCATGGGCACCTGGTGTGTGGCGCTGCGCCAATGCCAGTTGCCCTTGCCGCCCTTGCCGCCCTTGGCCACGATCAATTCGTCGCCGGGTTTGATGAGGTCGCCGAGCAGGGTGTCGGTCTCGCGATTCTTGACGGTGGTGCCGCAGGGCACGGGGATGATGATGTCCTTGCCATTTGCGCCGGTCATGCGCGCGCCCGCGCCATTGCCGCCGGCGCGTGCGCGCTGGTGGGGGGCGTAATAGAGG